>URVD01000040.1 GCA_900551195.1 uncultured Collinsella sp. | reverse complement strand
AACCCTGGACCTTGGGATTAAGAGTCCCCTGCTCTACCAACTGAGCTAACGACCCGATATCAACACGAAGCAAGAACTGGGGTGGGTAAAGGGACTCGAACCCTCGACCTACGGGACCACAACCCGTCGCTCTAGCCAACTGAGCTACACCCACCGTGTCCTGTGCGCTTCGCGCTCGACTATTATTGCAAGGAACGCCACGCGATGCAAGCCCCAATTTTCAAGAATTTTGAAAAGAGTTTTTCGAGCGCGTTTCGAGCAATTCCCACCGGTTCCATAGGAGTAAACTTGCCCCACTGCAAATCCTCGAAAGGACCGGCATGAAAGAACTCTCCAACCGCACGGCAACATTTACCGATTCGGTCATCCGCCGCATGACACGCATCTCCAATAAGTACGATGCCGTCAACCTGTCGCAGGGCTTCCCCGACTTCGATCCTCCGGCGCAGCTGCTCAACAGCCTGAGCACCATCGCCGCCGACCCCAAGCCGCTCTACCACCAGTACTCCATTACCTGGGGCTCCCAGGCCATGCGCGAGGCGCTCGCCGCCAAACAGGAGCACTTTATGGGCATGCCGATCGACCCCAACAAGAATATCGTGGTCACCTGCGGCTCCACCGAGGCCATGATGGCCGCCATGATGACGGTTACGAACCCCGGAGACAAGGTCGTCATCTTCTCGCCGTTCTACGAGAACTACGGCGCTGACACCATTCTCTCGGGTGCCGAGCCCATCTATGTGCCGCTCAACCCGCCCACGTTCGACTTTGACCGCGAGACGCTCGAGGCAGCCTTCCGCGACAACGACCCCAAGGCCATCGTCCTGTGCAACCCTTCCAACCCTTGCGGCAAGGTCTTTACGCGCGAGGAGCTCACCTTCATCGCCGACCTCTGCAAAAAGTACGACGCCTACTGCATTACCGACGAGGTATACGAGCACATCGTCTACGCGCCCCACGAGCACGTCTATATGGCCACGCTGCCCGGCATGTTCGAGCGAACCATCAGCTGCAGCTCGCTGTCTAAGACGTACTCCATCACCGGTTGGCGCCTGGGCTACACCATCGCCCCGGCCCAGATCACCGAGCGTATCAAGAAGGTCCACGACTTTCTCACCGTGGGTGCCGCCGCTCCCCTGCAGGAAGCCGTTGTCACCGCCCTCAACTTCGACGACAGCTATTACGATGAGGTCCTCGACCTCTACACCGCCAAACGCGACTTGTTCTGCCAGGGGCTCGATAGCATCGGTCTTGAGCATAACGTGCCGCAGGGCGCCTACTACGTCATGATGGACATCTCTGAGTTTGGCTATGACAGCGACCTCGAATTCTGCGAGGACCTCGCATCCAAGGTGGGCGTGGGCGCCGTTCCGGGCTCGAGCTTCTTCCGCGAGCCCGTCAACCATCTGATTCGTTTCCACTTTGCCAAGCGAGACGAGACGCTCAACGCAGCACTGGAGAACCTCAAGTTCCTGCGTGATAAAATCAAACCGCGCGGGTAAGGACGGCCCGGCACTAAATGCACCCCGAGGCCGGCCACATCCTGGTCACGCGCGACCCGCGCGACACCATCGGCGAGCATAGCGCTTGCCCCTTCCATGACAACTGCCTCGAGGGCCTCATCGCCGGCCCCGGCGTTAAAAAGCGCTGGGATGGCAAGAGCGCCGGAGACATGGCCGATGACCCAGAGGCCATGGATCTGCTCGCAGGCTATCTAGCACAGGCGCTCATGACCTACACGCTGTGCTACGCGCCGCAAAAGATCATCATCGGCGGCGGTGTGGCCGACCACACCCCCATCGTGCCGCTCGCACGCAAAAAGTGTGCCGAGATGCTCAACGGCTATATCGTCACGCCCGAGGTCAACGACATCGATAACTACATCGTCAACAACAGCCTCGAGGGCAAGCAGGGCATTATGGGCTGCCTGGCCCTGGGCGCACAGGCGCTTCAGTAGCAGACGCACCCACAGGGCGTGGCGCGCCCGGCAAATCCGACCTACGGAACGACGCCACCACGCCTCATATAAGCCCTCCAATAAAAAAGGCCGCCCCGGACCAAACAATGCGTCCTTAGGCGGCCTTTTTGGCGCACATCAGCGACCGTAAGAGATATCGGAGCACAACGCCCGTTGCCGCTCCACAGCAGTCGATCATCACATCGGTGATCATGCCGGCGCGTCCCGGCACAAAGAGCTGAATCGTCTCGTCGATCGAGGGAATCAGCAGCAGGAACACCGCCGTGGGCAGCAGCACGTCAAAGGTGCGCCGGCCCTCAAAATCAAAGGCGTGCGTTGCCAAGATGCCGAGCACCATATACTCGGTAAAATGCGCGCACTTACGAACAACAAAGTTGGTCACCCATTCATATGGAAGTCCCACGCTGTGCAGGAAACCGCGGATAGCTTCCATGACCGTTAGGCTCAGCGAGCCCGACCCCGAGCCGGGAACCAGCGAATTGCCCCAGATCAAGAGCGCCATCAGGCAGGTTACAACCGCCCATTTTCGATTGATCTTAACCATGCAGAAGTTATGCCTCCGCGCGGAGCGGCGCGAAGCTGGCGGTACCGCCCTCGATAACGCTCAGATAGGCACGGCCCGTACGCTTGGCGGTTGAGGACTGCAGGCGCTCGATCTCTTCCTCGAGGATCTGATTGACGCGCTCGTGACGACGGTTTTCCATAATGCCGGCGGCAATAGCCTCGGCCCGCTCGATGCTCTCGCGCGAGATACGGGCAGTATCCTCGGGGAACACAGCGCTGTGACGGCCGACATAGGCGGGGGCAGCAGGCTGAGGGGCAGCGACGGGAGCGGGGGCTGCAACAGGAGCGGGCTCGTCAATCTCATCCAGAATCGCGGTGGCGGCGGCCCACATGTCCTCGTGGCCCGAGTAATCGGCCATGGGAACATCAACCTCGAGCGAGGCGTCCGGAAGGTCGCCGGTGTCGATGCGATCTTGGGCATCAATCGATGCGGTGACGGCTGCAGGCTCATCGAGGTCATCGAGATCGATGTCCACGGCACCGGAGATGATAGGCATGCTGGCGAGGTTTGCATTGTACGGCGCAGCCTCAGCCGCCTGCTGCTGGGCAGGAGCGCCCCAAAGCGAGCTTTCGGCGGCACGGCGGGCGGCAACGGCCTCCTCGTCCGCAGTCATGGCTTCATCAACGTACGAATTGTCGGCAGAAGCGTTCGCGTCCGCCGAGGTAGCGCTGTAGGCGTTATTGGCTGCCGCGTTGGCGACGAGCGCCACGAAAGCCGCCGTGCTGCCCGCAGGGGCGGCCTGGGAGCCAGACACGGCGCGTGCCGCGGCGGCGATGTCGTCGCGATTGAAGGAGCCGGTCTGCCCGCCGTTGGTGAGCTCGTCGATGGCGACTTGATAGACGTCGCGCGAGTGTGCAGGGTCGCAGCTCACCGGCGAATCGTCGTCAAGCATACTGTCGATCATGGACCAAGCCTCGTCCTCGTCCATAGCATCTGCGGCTCGAGCGATGGTAGGGACACCATCATCGGCATGACGGCGCTGGAACGCACCAGTCAGGCCGGAAAGGAATGCCGAGGTAGACTGCTCCGCCTGAGCCTGAGAATCAGAAGCCGCAGCGTAAGGAGTCGCATCCTGCTGCTGAGCTGAAATCGAGGCGGTCTTGAACTCGCTTTGATGCTGATTGAGATTGGCGGCACCGCCCATGGCATCGGGCTGGAACAGACGCTCTTCACGCTGCGCACGATACTCGGAGATACCCAGCGAGGCGGCATAGATACCCACGCCCGCCACCGCGCCCACGGCGAAGGGAACCGCACCCGCCACGACCGTCTCGTTCACAGACGAAAACGGCAGCGTCGCGGCATACATAACCACGGGAGCGGCAAGGCCGATCCCACACGAAAGTCCGGCAAGGACTGCTCGTTGTGTTGCATCAGAAGAAGCCATGAGCTCTCCCCATCTTCCAGCACCCAAATCGCATCATTCAGTTGGCTGCGCGAGAGAAGATGAAGCGGGGCTATGCCCCAAAGCAACGGTATATGGTTCGTTTCATCTGCGTTATCCGTCGCGAAGCTTAAAAGCTATTATGCGAAACCGCCCTGTCGATTGCAAGCGACGATGTCGGATTGAAACGGGAAACCTGCTGCTTGCCAGTCTTATGGTCAAAAATAAGCGCGGAGCGGCGATATAGAAAAGGGCCGAGGCTCAAAGCCCCGACCCTTTATTGCATTGATGACTATCGCTGCGTGTGGATGACAACCTAGAACGTCTGCTCGTAGTCGCTGTGCTTTTTGGCCGAACGCACCAGGAACTCCTGGTTGGTGTTGGTGCCCTTAAGACCCTTGATAAACGACGCAGCTGCGCGCTCGGTGTTGTTCATGCCGGCAAGAATGCGACGCAGGCCAAAGACAAACGGACGCATCTGCTCGTCAACCAACAGGTCCTCGTTACGCGTACCGGAGGCAACGGGGTCGATAGCCGGGAAGATGCGGCGGTCGGCCAGGTCGCGGTCGAGCTTGAGCTCCATGTTGCCGGTGCCCTTGAACTCCTCAAAGATGACCTCGTCCATCTTGGAGCCGGTGTCGATGAGGGCAGAGGCCAGGATGGTGAGCGAGCCACCGTTCTCGATATTGCGGGCTGCGCCCAGGAAGCGCTTGGGCGGATACAGGGCCGCCGAATCGACGCCGCCCGAAAGGATGCGGCCTGAGGCGGGCGCCGCCAAGTTGTAGGCGCGGGCAAGACGCGTGATGGAGTCGAGCACCACCACGACATCGCCGCCCAGCTCCACGATGCGCTTGGCGCGCTCGATGACGAGCTCTGCCACACGAGTGTGGTTGTCGGCGGGCATATCGAAGGTCGACGCCACAACCTCGCCCTTGATGGAACGCTGCATATCGGTAACCTCTTCGGGGCGCTCGTCGACGAGCAGGCAGATGAGGTGCACCTCGGGGTTGTTAATCGAGATGGACTGGCAGATCTTCTTGAGGATCGTGGTCTTGCCGGCCTTGGGCGGGGACACGATCAAGCCACGCTGACCCTTGCCGATCGGCGACACGATGTCGATGGCGCGACCGGTAATGGAATCCTTGCCATGCTCCATGCGCAGCGGCTCGTTGGGATAGACCGGGGTGAGGTCACCGAACTTGGGGCGGTTGCGAATCTGCTCGGGGTCCAGACCGTTGACGGTCGTGATTTTGGCGAGGCCGGCGCGCTTGTCGCCGCCGCGCGAAGGACGAAGCGAGCCCTCGATGACGTCGCCCGTGCGCAGACGCGCGGAGCGGATGAGGTAGGCGGGCACGAAGGCGTCGTCGTTGGACTTCATGTAGCCATGGGCATGGATGATACCGGAGCTGTCCGGACGAATCTGCAGGATGCCCTTGATGTCGCGGAAGCCCTCGGCCTTCGCGGCGGTGACGTAGATCTCCTCGACGAGCTCGGCTTTCTTCTTGCCGGTCGTCTCGATCTCGAACTCCTTGGCCTTCTCGCGAAGTTCGGCGACCTTCATGGCAGCGAGCTCCTCGCGCGAAAGCGTGGGCTCGGTGGGAGCGGCATTGCGCTCCTTATTGCGCTGCTTGCGGTCGCGCTGACGGTTGCGGCGATCGTTGTTACGCTCGTCCTTGCGCTCGTTGCGGTCATTACGCTCGTCGTTGCGCTTGTGCTGACGGCGGTTGGGGCGAGCGCTCTCTTCGGTCTCGACGGGGGCGGTGCCATCGGTTGCGGAGGCGTCTTCGTTAGCCGAAGCATCATCGCTGGCCTCGGCATTGGAATCGCCCTGCGGCTCGGCCTCGGCATGCTGCTCGACGGCCTTGGCCTTAGCGGACTTCTTGCGACCGCGCTTGGGCTTCTCGGACGCAGACTGTTCGACGTCTTGGGGCTCGGCGGCATCAGTCGATGCATCGGCGGTCGTCTCGGCGGAAACCTCGGACGCACCCTTCTTGGCAGCCTTGGCCTTGGACGTGCGCTTAGCAGCAGTACGATGGCTGCGACCAGGACGGACGTCGGCGGGCTCGACATCGGCAGAAACGGCCTCGGAAGTCGTAGCATCCTGGACGGGCGCGTCGGCAGCGGTTGCAGGCTCGGCGGTCGCCGCAGCATCCCGAGCGGCGGCGGCTGCGGCTGCGGCCTTCTCGGCCTCGACAAAGGCCTTGGGCTTGCGACCGCGACGGTGCGGGCGCAAAGCCGGATCGACAACGGGAACTTCGCTGGCCTCGACAGGCGCAGCGGGCTCAACAGGCGATGTGCCCTCCCCTGCCGCGGAACGGACCGAAGCCTCAGCGAGCTCGGGGGTTACCTGATCGGCAACCTGCTCGGCCTTAGCAGCCGTGCGACGGCGTGTGCGCGGTACCGGCTTCTCGGTTGGCTGGTCGGCGACAGGGGTCTCGGTGGCGGCAGGCGTCTCGGGCACAAACGGAGCTGCAAGCTCGGTCAGAGCCGCGGCCTCACGCTCGGCAGCACGACGGCGGGCGCGCACCACCTGAGCCTCGCTAATCTGCGCCAACGCACGTGCCTGCGCGACCTCATCGGAAATCGGCGCCGAGGAGTCAGCTGCAACGGTACGCTTGGCGCGCGTCGTGCGCGTGGTACGGCGCTTGGGCTTGGTGACCTCCTCGCCGTCATCGGCAGGCTTGGCCGCGCGGCGCGTACGCTTGGGCTTTGCCGGAGCAGCCTCCTCACCAGTTGCAGGCACGGCCTTCTCAGCCGCTACAGGCGTAGGCGTCGAAGCAGCCTTAGGCGTCTCAGGAGCCGAGGCTTGCGCGGGCGCCGCGACCTGGTCCGACGCAACCGGTGCAGCGGGAGCGGCCTGCGTCGTCGTTATTTCGTTTTCTTGCTGTTGATCAGACACAGTGTTTGCTCAACTTTCTTTTCAAGCCCTGTGATCACATGCTCCCTGCATAAACCTTCAGGGCGGCTAAACAGTCTAGTTCCGTTCAAAACGACGGACATCATTGATCTGTATCGAGATATTTGCGTCATATACGCAGCGTTAGTGTAACACAACCGCAACCACCTGCAACTTAGTCATTGAGGACGTTCTTAAACGACTAGTCAAAAGGGACAATCTTTGGTTTACCGCCCACAAACCTGAATGCCTCCGCCAAAACTATGACGGTTTACTACGACGAATCGCTCAACCGCGACCACTCCGAAATTTGTTGAACTAAAACCGCAGGTAGATGCCTTGCACTTTTTAGCAAAAAGCCGGCGTGGTTAGAATTCCTCAATTCATCGTAGTAAACCGGCATAGTTTCGTATTTCTAGCAGCTCCAAATTCATCAATACGTCGGCGTTTGCGAAAAAAGCCCGACCTCCGTAGGAGATCGGGCTTATAGGGCTCAGTTAAACCAAACCTACACGGTCAAATGACCCGCAGATTACATCTGCTCGGGCGCGGAAACGCCAACGAGGGTAAGCACCAGGGCGAGCGTCACGCGGACAGCGTCGCAAGCTGCCAGACGGGCGCGCGAAAGCTCGGGGTCGACGGGACGGCCCTCGCTCGGCAGAACCTGGCAGGCAGCGTAGAAGCTGTGGAAGTCGCCGGCGAGTTCCTCAGCAAAGTGCGTCAGACGGAACGGGGCGCGGTCGCGAGCGCAGCTGGCGATGAGGTCGGTGAGCTCGTTGAGCTTGCGCGAAAGGGCGAGCTCGGTCGGGTCGGTCAGCAGCGAGTAATCGACGTTCTCACCGATGGCCTTGGCGGCAACGGCCTTCATGCCCATCTCGTCAGCCTGCTCGGGCGTAACGTCGGCGGCACGGCGCAGGATGGAGCACACGCGGGCGTGAGCATACTGCACGTAATAGACCGGGTTGGAGTTGTCGCGCTTCTTAACGGCCTCAATATCGAAGTCGACCATCTGGTTGGAGCTCTTGGAGATGAGCGTGTAGCGGGCGGCGTCGGAACCGACCTCGTCGACGAGCTCCTGCAGGGTCACCATGGTGCCCTTGCGCTTGGACATACGGACGGGCTTGCCGTTACGCAGCAGGTTGACGAGCTGGCCCAGTAGAACCTCGAACTTGCCGGGGTAACCCAGAGCGTCGCAGACGCAGCGGACGCGCTCGATGTAACCGTGGTGGTCGGCGCCCCAGATGTCGATGACGTGGTCGACGCGCTGGAACTTATCCCAGTGATAGGCAACGTCGGAGGCGAAGTAGGTGTACTCGCCGTCGGACTTGATCAGGACGCGGTCCTTGTCATCGCCCAGGTCGGTGGAGCGGAACCACAGGGCGCCGTCCTTGGTGTAGAGGTAGCCCATCTTGTCGAGCTTCTCAAAAGCGCGGTCGACGGCGGAGGTGCCGGCGGTCTCGCCCTCAGTGTCCTTCACATACAGTGAGCGCTCGGAGAACCAACGATCGAAGTCGCAGTTAACGGCATGGCAAAGGTCGCGCATGTTGTCGACCATCTTTACATAGCCGCGCTCGCGGAAGCTCTCCATACGCTCCTGAGGATCGGCGTTGACCCACTTATCGCCGTCAGTGCGCCAGAACTCGGCGGCCTCGTCGATGATGTAGTCGCCGCCATAGGAGTCCTTGCCAAGGGTCTCGGCAAAGTTATCCTGGTACGGATGAGTCTCGGGATGCTCGTCATTCTCGTCGGCAACGAAGGCGTCGCGGTCGGCAATCAGCAGCTTGTGAGCCTCGTCGATATCCACGCCCTGCTTGGCGATGATGTCGGCAAGCTGCATATAGCGCGTGCTGATGGAGTTGCCGAAGGTGTTCATCTGAGAGCCGTGGTCGTTGATGTAGAACTCACGCTGGATGTCGTAACCGGCGTGGTCCATAACACGGCAGAGTGAGTCGCCCAGCGCGGCCCAGCGGCCGTGGCCGATGTGCATGGGGCCGACGGGGTTGGCGGAAACGAACTCGACCTGGGTCTTCAGGCCACCACCGACGTTGGACTTAGCGAAGTCCATACCCTTCTCGCGAGCCTCGCCAAAGATGGCATTCTTGACGGCAACGGAGAGGTAGAAGTTGATGAAGCCTGGGCCTGCGATCTCGACCTTCTCGATCGCGGGGTCCTCGGGCATATGGGCAACGATGGCCTCGGCGATCTTGCGCGGGGCGCAGTGGGCCAGCTTGGCGGACTTCAGGGCCATGGTAGAGGTCCACTCGCCATGAGAAGTGTCAGCCGGTCGCTCGATAGCGCAATCGTCAAGTTCAAATGCGGAAAGGTCGCCGGCCTCCTGGGCCGCAGCAAGCGCAGCGCGTACCAGCTCTTCAATCTTCTCGGGCATAGATCCTCCTTGTGTTAAAGCCCCCGAGCTCTTGGTCACTCGTAGGGCAAAAGCCAGAGTTTGTAGCACTCTATCACAAGCGACGGGCACTGTCGCAGGGTAAAGCTAATAGATATTGCATATGCACAAAAATGACTACAGCTTGTATGGAGTCACTCAAAGATGCCAGTCTGCCTGCAGATTATGCAGGCGTTGAAAATGCATAAAGGTGTGAATGAGCTGCGTCTGTTATCGAATACTCTTACCTATCAGAGTTGTGTGCTTTTCCTGCATAAAGTAAGGGTTTGCGCACGTCAGCGTGTTATTCTAGACATACGTAAATTCGTATAAGTTGGAGGTAGCATGTTCTCAATCGGTCAACACGTCATTCATCCGGGCCAGGGAGTCTGCACCGTCGTCGGTTTTAGGGACGACACACCGCAGCCCATGCTGCTGCTCGAGACCAAGCAGGGACATGCGCAGACGATCCTCATGTACCCCGTGGCGCAGGCCGACCGTTTGCACGCCGCCATCTCGCAGCAAGATGCCGAGCACCTGCTGAGCCACTATGACGAGCTGGAGTGCGACACCTTTACCGAGCGCAACAGCTCGCTTGAGGAGACGCACTTTAAGCAGCAGCTCAAGCTGGGCGCGCCCGAGACGGTCCGCGTGGCAAAGACCATGATGTACCGCATTCGCCAGGCCGAGGAAGCTGATAAAAAGCCCAGCTCCTACTACATGCGCGTACTCAAGGAAGCCAAGCGCCGCTCCATCGAGGAGTTCGCCGTGGCCTTGGGCGTCACCGAGGAGGCCGCCGAAGCCCGCCTAGCCCAAGCCGCCCTCAACTAACCCATCCGCGCCAAAAACCACCACAAAGGGGACAGGCACCTTTGTGGTGGTTTTCTTGTTCCAGTAGTATTCATTCTTAGCGATACCCACGAGCACAAGGAGTCTCCTATGGCAGAGCCGCTTACCGCCGGAATCACCCGCGACCGCGCGTTCGAACTGCTCAACGAGCACAACAAGGACCCGTTCCATATCACCCATGGCGAGACGGTCGAGGGCACTATGCGCTACTTTGCGCGCGAGTTCGACCCCGAGAACGAGGAGTTTTGGGGCATCGTCGGTCTGCTGCACGACCTGGATTGGGAGGAGCATGAGGATGACCCCATGAACCACACCATCTATGCTGCCGAGATTCTTAAGGGCGAAGGTGCGTCTCCAGAGCTCATTCGCGCCATCCAGACGCACACGTCCGACTTCAACACCTCGCTGCCCAAGCCCGAGCTGCAGATGGAAAAGATCCTGTTTGCCTGCGACGAGCTCACCGGCTTGATCGGTGCTGCCGTCATCATGCGTCCGAGTAAGAGCGTCAT
>URVD01000039.1 GCA_900551195.1 uncultured Collinsella sp. | reverse complement strand
GCAGGCGCGCGTCATATTTTTTTGTTTTAACCAAAACAGATGGAGTTATTCAATCGCCTCGTTTCAAGCACTCCCGCTCAGAGACTAATCCAGTCCGAGTGTTGTCGATGCGTGTCGCATCGCGCCGCCCAAGGGCTGATTCGTGCACAATTTGGGCGAATCAGGCCCTTGATTCGCGATTTAGGGAATGACTCAATTGATTCGCAAAACCGCAGGTCGCCTTTTTAATCACTCCCTAGTTTCTGCCGGGGTTCGTAGCGGGTGGCATGAAAAGGGGTGATTCAAAGGGTCGGAGAGATGTCTATAGCGCAATCGTCTGGTATTGGCGCGGTGAGGGACTTCTCGCCTCCATCAGTCCAAATCGTCAAGCTCCGAAAGACGTCGAACTAGAGAAAAGGACCTATTTCCCGTCATGGATTGGGTTTACCTGCATGACTAGAGCCCTGGTGTAATTGGCTGGATCACCGTTCCGGGAACCGGTATCGACCTACCTGTCCGCCAAGCTCCTTCTTCAGCTCCAGCCTAGTATCTGACTCGCGCCGCTATAAGCGAAAACCGAAGAGATGCGTCTTAGCCAAGAAAAGAAAGTTAGCCTCATCTTACTGCATGATTCGTGTGTTATAGTTAGATGTCTCTAACTGTTTGGGGGCGACAGCCATGCATGAACGCAAGGGTTTCTGGGACAAGAATGCCAGTCGGTACGACCGTTTCATGCGAAACGACCGGGCGGCGTATGAGAAGATGTATGGGCTGATCCGGCCGGTAGTGAAAGCAAAAACCGTACTGGAGGTCGCCACCGGCACGGGGCTTATCGCAAAGAGCATCGTGAATGCGGCGGCGCACATCGAGGCTACGGACGCCTCTGCAAAGATGATCCTTGAAGCAAAGCGGGACAATCAATCCGCAAAGCTGCACTTTTCCGTACAAGATATGTTCCGCCTGCCCTATGCACAGAAGTCCTTCGAAGTGGTGGTCGTGTCCAACGCGCTTCACATAGTGCCGCATCCGGAAAAGGCCCTGCAAGAAATCAGGCGGGTGCTGAAGGACGACGGCGTGCTCATCGCTCCAACTTTCACCCACGTGGGGAACTCGGTTTCCGGCAAGGCAAAAGCCTTTTTCATGAGTATGGCGGGATTCCCCCTCCACAGCAGGTGGACAAGCGAGGAATACCTACGTTTCCTGCGTCAAAACGGCTGGGCGGTGCAGAAAAGCGCGGTGCTGAAGGCCTCGTTCCCGTTGACTTATGCGGAATGCACGAAATCGGAGGGGCCAGATGTCGTTCTTTGAAAACACCCGCAAGCCCGTGGGCCTCGGCGGAAAACTTATGGTTGCCATGATGAACCTGGGCCACAGCCCTGTGGCGCGGTGGGGACTTCGATTTCTACGACTTGCGCCAAATGCCAAGGTGCTGGATTGCGGCTGCGGCGGTGGGGCGAACATAAAACGGCTGCTGAAAAAATGCCCGCATGGCGTCGTCAAGGGCGTCGACTATTCGCCCGTCAGCGTGGAGAAGGCTAGAAAGCTCAACCGAACTGCAATTCAGGAGGGGCGTTGCGCCGTTCTGCAAGGCAGTGTGGCGGATATGGTGTTTGAGGATAGCTACTTCGATGCCGCCACGGCCTTTGAGACCGTCTATTTTTGGCCTGATTTGCCCCGATGCTTCCGCGAGGTCTGGCGGACGCTGAAGCCAGGCGGGACAATTCTTATCTGCAACGAGAGCAATGGCGATACGGACAAGGACGAGAGGTGGACGCAGATCATCGGCGGCATGACCATCTACAAGGACATTGAATTAAAGGCGTATCTGGAGCAGGCGGGTTTTCATGAGGTGCAGATACGCAAAAAGAAAAAGTGGCTCTGCATCACGGCGCGGAAGTAAGGGCATCAAGCACGGGCATTTTTGCATCCATCCTGCACATGAGTTAGGCATGCCGGTCATAGCGGCTGTGCTGGCGGCAATTATGACAGTTTTTATTCACTGAGGAAGAAACCTATGAAATGTAAAATTGAGAAAAACACCGTGCAGGAGACGCTGATCCTCCCGCTGTATTCCCGGAAGCTGTGTACGGAGCTGTACCCGAACCTTTACAAGGATGAAACAGCGGTTCGTCTGCTCGGCCAGATCGACTACGACTTTTCAGAGGCAGAGAAAAACTCCCGCAGCCTGATGCAGCGCTTTGGTGCGCTGGAGGTGGCCATGCGGCAGGGTGATCTTGCTTTCGAGGTGCGGGATTACCTGAAAGACCACCCCAATGCGGCGGTGGTCAATCTGGGCTGCGGGCTGGACAACACCGGCAGAACCTGCGACAACGGTAGATGCAAGATCTACAATCTGGACTTCCCGGATGTGATTGCCTTGCGGCAGCAGCTGCTGCCCGCCGGGGATCGAGAACAAAATATCCCCTGCGACCTGAAAGACACCGCATGGTTTGGCAAAATCGATGCCTCCGGCGGGGCGGTGTTCTTCGCCTCCGGAGTGTTCTATTACTTTCTGACCCAGCAGGTCCGGAAACTGGTGCGGGGGATGGCGGACGCTTTCCCCGGCTGTGTGCTGGTCTTTGATGCTGCCAATCGGACGGCAGTAAAGATGATCGCAAAAACATGGCTTAAGACTGCAAAAATCAAGGATGTGGGGGCATATTTTGCGGTTTCGGATGCCGCCAAGGAAATCGGCACGTGGAACAGCCGTCTACAGGTCACAAGTCGCGGCTATATGCTGGGTTACAACGATTTGAGAGACCCTTCTGTCAGCGGCTTTTTCCGGTTTCTCGCAAGGGTCGGTGACAACGGGATGAAAATGCAAATCGTGAAAATTAGATTTTAAAAGGCAAAAATGAAGCCCATTCACTTTGACGTTGAAGAAGACGGCTTTTACGGCACATATTGGGCGTGCAAGGACACACATACAGCAGCGGACACGGATTCGATTGAAACCGTGCCCGCTATCTAATACTATATTATTTTATCGAACGCCTGTTCTATTCCCACTCAATCGTCGCGGGCGGCTTGGACGTGATGTCGTAGCACACACGGTTGGCGCCGGGGACCTCGGCAACGATGCGGCCGGAAATGCGGGCCAGCACGTCGTAGGGCAGCTTGGCCCAGTCGGCGGTCATGGCATCGCTGGACTCGACGGCGCGCAGGATGATCGGGCGCTGGTAGGTGCGCTCGTCGCCCATAACGCCCACGGACTTAATGTCGGGCAGGACCGCGAAATACTGCCAGCAGCTGTGCTCGGAGTTGCGCTCGCCGGTCTGCTCAAACAGACGCTGGTTGTAGGCGTCGAGCTCCTCGCGCACGATAGCGTCGGCGTTCTTGAGGATCTCGAGCTTCTCCTTGTCGACCGCACCGATGATGCGGATGGCCAGACCCGGGCCCGGGAAAGGCTGGCGGAACACGATATGACCCGGCAGGCCAAGCGCCAGACCAAGTGCGCGGACCTCGTCCTTAAAGAAGTGGTCGAGCGGCTCAATAAGGTCGAAGTGCACGCCCTCGGGGAACGGGATCAGGTTGTGGTGGCTCTTGATGGTAGCCGTCTTGCCGCCCGTCTTGCGAGCGCCGGACTCAATGATGTCGGGGTAGATGGTGCCCTGAGCCAAGTACTTGACCGGCTTGCCATCGGTCTCGAGCTGCTGCGCCACGGCGAAGAACTCTTTCCAGAACTGCGTACCGATGATGCGGCGCTTCTCCTCGGGCTCGGTCACGCCGGCCAGAAGCTCGGCATAACGGTCCTCGGCGTGGACGTGGATAAAGTCGACGTCAAACTGCTTGGTGAAGACCTCCTCCACCTGCTCGGGCTCGCCCTTGCGCAGCAGGCCGTGGTTGATGAACACGCAGGTCATCTGCTTGCCCACGGCGCGAGCGCCCAGCGCAGCCACGACGGAGGAGTCGACGCCGCCGGACAGGGCCAGAATCACGCGGTCGTCGCCGACCTTCTCGCGGAACTCGGCTGTCATGGTCTCGACCAGGTTATCCATGCTCCAGTTGGGCTCCAGGCCGCAGATCTCAAACAGAAAGTTGCTCAGCAGCTGCTGACCGTACTCGGAGTGCTTGACCTCGGGGTGGAACTGCGTGGTGAAGATCTTGCGCTCGACGCACTCCATGGCGGCAACCGGGCACACGTCGGTGCTGGCGGTAACGGTAAAGCCCTCGGGTACCTCGGACACGGCGTCGCGGTGGCTCATCCACACGGTCTGCTCCATAGGCGTGGAGTTAAAGAGCTTGGCGCCGGCCGTACGCGTGATGGTGGCGCGGCCGTATTCGCCCACCTCGGAGTGACCGACCTTGCCGCCGAGCGTCACGGCCGTGATCTGATGGCCGTAGCAAAAGCCCAGAACGGGAAGGCCCAGGTCAAAGATGGCGGGATCGATGGACGGAGCGTCCTCGGCATACACAGAAGCCGGGCCGCCAGAGAGGATGAGCGCAGAGGCGTTCATTTCGCGAATCTCATCGGCCGAGATGTCGCAGGGAACGATCTCGGAATACACGTTGAGGTCGCGGACGCGACGGGCAATGAGCTGACCGTACTGCGCACCAAAGTCGAGTACGAGGACCTTTGCGGAAGCCTTTTGATCCATGGTTTCCCCCTCTTGTTGGCGGGGAGCCTGTGCCCACCCGCGCGAATAAACGAAAACAGCTTACATAGTGTACACGTTATATGGGGTTTCTCGTCCCTCGCAGCCATCAGCGCACGGCAAACGCACGACCGGGGCCTATTTGACGGCAATTGAAGTGTTACCAAACGTTACAGATGATGTAATACGTTTGAACATTGGACGCCCTGTGCCACAATACTGCCGAACGACTCCGCCTCTGCGGCGGCAAATACGATAGGAATACCAGCATGAAGCGCATCCTTCTCATCGCCACGGGCGGCACCATCGCATCGACCGAGGACGGCAACGGCCTCTCCCCCGCCCTGACCGGTGAGGAGCTCGCCCAGAGCGTCCCCGAGATCTCGGGGCTCTGCGAGCTCGACGTCGTGCAGCCCATGAACATCGACAGCACCAATATGCGTCCGAGCGACTGGATGCGTATCCGCGACGTCATCGTCGAGGGTTATGCCGACCACGACGGCTTCGTGATTCTGCACGGCACCGACACCATGAGCTACACCGCGGCGGCGCTTTCCTATCTGATTCAGGACAGCCCCAAGCCCATCGTGCTCACCGGCTCGCAAAAGCCCATGGGCAATCCCTTTACCGACGCCAAGCTCAACCTGTACCAGAGCCTGCTCTATGCGCTCGACGAGCATTCGCACGACGTTTCGATCGTGTTTGGCGGTGTGGCCATCGCCGGCACGCGCGCCCGCAAGCAGCGCACCATGAGCTTTAACGCGTTCATTAGCGTGAACTATCCGCCCATCGCCTATATCCGCAACGACCGCATCGTGCGCAACGGGCTTCACGGCACGCACCAGGGCGAAAACCCGGTGCGTTTCTACGACAGCATCGACCCGCGCGTATTTGTCCTTAAGCTCACGCCCGGCGTAAACCCGGGCATCCTCGACGCCCTTGCCGACAGCTACGACGCCGTGATTCTGGAGACCTTTGGCATTGGCGGTATCCCCGAGTTTGGTGAGTCGGGCGAGTCGTTCCAAGAGGCAATTTTCCGCTGGGTCGATTCGGGCCGCACCGTCGTTATGACCACGCAAGTCCCCGAAGAGGGCCTTGACCTGGGTGTTTACGAGGTCGGCCGCGCTTACGCCGAACATCCGGGCATTCTGCGCGGCGACGATATGACAACCGAGACGCTCGTGGCCAAAACCATGTGGGCACTCGGCCAGTCACGTGATGCGGCCGAGATTCAGCGCCTGTTCTACAGCCAAGTCAACCACGACCGCATCCCGATGGCGTAATTCAGTTGTCGACGGGTATCCCCTATTCGATACCCTCGAGAAGCTCTGACACCGTCATGCCGAGTGCGGGTGCGATCTTAAATAGAACCTTGAGCGTGAAATTTGCCGTCCCATCTTCGATTCGGTCGAGGTAGGGTCGGCTGATTCCTGTCGCCACACAAAAATCGACCTTGGAGATACCAAGGTCCCTGCGTGTCTCTTCGACCCGCCTGCCAAGAATCTGTTTAGCACGTTCGTCCATGCAGACGAGTTTGAAATGGAGCCGAACATAAACGTAAACTATAGTTTACGTTTTGCCGAATACACAGGAGTTTTCTATGTCGGGTTCTTCGGTCCGCACGTACCGAGCCACGCTTCGCACAAACAGCGCACCGCCCAAGCTCGTCGTCGTTGAAGCAGAATGTCTTTCGCCCGATGAGCGCACAGCATTTGCATTGCTATCAAGTCGCGTCGCCGCCGTTCTGGTCCCTTGCCCGGCGCAAGGCGAACTTGCCATCCAATGCCAAGCGCACAGCTGCTCGCTCAATCAGGCTGCCGTAATCGCAACCAGCCAACGCGGTCTGCCCCTTCTCCTGGAAGCCGGTACCGCGCTCACCCTTCGCGGCGCCGGATACGAAAACGAGGCCGCCGCCGACATGGTCTTTAAACCACGATCGAGCGGCGGCCTCGCAGCAGCCATTGAATATGCGTGCAGGCTCGTTGCCTAGAAGAACAAGTTAGAAACCAAAGCCAAAGCCCGTTCCGGTAATAGCCGAGTACATAAAGTAAACGTTAACCACGTTGAGGAACACACCCGTGATGCAACCGTTGCGCAGGTAGCGTTCGCACACGATACGCGCCATGGCGGCGGAGTCATCATTGTTTTTAGCCTGGCGTCCTGCCGTAAAGTACGTCGCCACGCTCAGCAGCAGGTTGAGCACCGGCAGTGCCAGCAACTCGTAGCTCTTGCCCCAGCGCGTCGCCTCGCCGGCGGCATTAAACTTTGTTGCCACCTCGGGACCGATGTTGGGGATAACACACGCTGCGACCACCAGTGGAATCACCGCAAGCACGAGCAGCGCAATACCCATGTAGCCGGCTTTTTTGCCATATTTAAACATGTGCGTCGTCCTTACACGTTAAAGCGGAAGTGCACGACGTCGCCATCGGCCATGACATAGTCCTTGCCCTCAATACGCAGCTTGCCGGCGGCCTTGGCGCCCTGCTCGCCGCCGAGCTCGATGTAGTCGTCATAGCCAATGACCTCGGCCTTAATAAAGCCGCGCTCAAAGTCGGTGTGGATGACACCGGCAGCCTGCGGGGCGGTCGCACCCTGACGTACCGTCCAAGCCTTGACCTCCATCTCGCCGGCCGTAAAGAACGACTGCAGGCCGAGCAGCTTATAGGCCGCCTGCGCGAGCACGTCCAGGCCGGGCTGCTCCAAGCCCAGGCTCTCCAGGTAGTCGGCGGCGTCCTCGGGATCGAGCTCGGAAAGCTCGGCCTCGATCTTGGCGCAAATCGGCAGCGGCTTGACGCCATCGATGGGCGCCAGATCGTCGTTAAGCATATCCTCGTCCACGTTGGCCACATACAGGATGGGCTTCATGGTGAGCAGGAACAGGCCCTTGGCGGCGGCGCGCTCCTCATCGGTCATCTCCATGGACGCGGCACGCTTACCCTCGTTGAGCCAGGCGAGCAGGCGCTTGGCGACCTCGAACTTGGGCATGAGCTCCTTGTCGCGCTTGGCCTCCTTCTCGAGCTTAGGCAGCTGCTTCTCGAGCGTGCCCATGTCGGCCAGGATGAGCTCGGTCATGATGGTGTCGGCATCGCCAGCGGGATCGACGAACTCGCCCGTGCGGCCCACCTCACGCATGACGTTGGGATCCTTAAAGTAGCGCACGACCTCGCAGATGGCGTCGGTCTCGCGAATGTTGGCCAGGAACTGGTTGCCCAAGCCCTCGCCCTCGTTGGCGCCCTTCACCAGACCTGCGATGTCGACGAACTCGACCGTCGCCGGCACAATGCGACCCGGGTTAACGATGTCGGCGAGCTTTTGCAGGCGGCTATCGGGCACGTCGACGATACCCACGTTGGGGTCGATCGTGGCGAACGGATAGTTGGCGGCAAGGCCGGTCTTTTTGGTAAGCGCGGTGAACAGCGTCGACTTGCCTACGTTGGGCAGGCCCACGATACCGATGGAAAGGGACACGACAGCTCCTTTTGGTACAAGCATTTCAAACTGCATAAGTATAGCGCCGCCGCAGCATCTGGGCTAACCCGGACGCCACGGCGGCACGAATGAAGCAGAGATAGGGGTCGCTGACTAGTCCGCGAGCTTCTCCACCTGGTCGAGCATCTTATCGAGCTTGGCCTTTGCCTCGGCCTTGACCTTCTGGGCTTCTTCGTGGGCCTTCGCCTTCTGGGCGGCCTTTTCCTCGGCTTCGGGATCGACGACGACCAGATTGGACGCGTCGTGCTCAACCAACTTGAGCGCATGCTCAGGGCACACCTTGACGCAGGCACCGCAGCCCAAGCAATACGTGGACTCCAGTGCAAAGCGGCCGCTTCCCACCAGATCGCAGGCGAACGTGGGGCACACATTGACGCACTCGCCGCACGACGTGCACTTGTCAAAATCGCACTCCGGCGTGCTCACCTGCATGTTCTGGGCAAGCTCGGGGTGGTTTTGCAGCGTCGAGAGCACCAGCTGCCGCCCGTGCGTGAGCGAACGGCGACGCTTGGTCGTCGTGGTGCCGCACATGGTGTTGAGCGTACGCTCCAACTGGGTAATCTGATGGCGATGGGCTTTGAGCTTCTGCGTCACCGAGGCCAGTGCCGCCGTTGCCGGATTGAGCTTTGTCACGGTAAGGCCCGTGGTGCGGGCGATCTTTTCCATGTACTCCTTGCGCTCGTACTCGCGGCGCTTATGACATTTGAGGCTCTTGGGGTCGACCTCCAGGCCCATGCCCGTACCGGCCCACTCCTCGGCGGTGGCGATGGCCTCGCCCAGAATATCCTCGCCACCGGTGTTGCGGCACTTATCGCACACGCCCAACGGCAGGTACACGCTCACGTTGGGATAGTCCGCCAGCACCGAGAACCAGGTCTCGGCCGTAATATCGCCCACGCAGGCGACGACGACCTCGTTTTCGCGCGGCATGCGCTTAAGGGCGCGCGTGCAGGTGACGTAGGCGGTCTCGTGGCTCGTAGCAGCAGAGACGATGTCGTCATACAGGTTTTTGGGCGCCAAGCGCGGCGAGATGATCGCCTCGGTCGGACAGGCAGCGGCGCACAGGCCGCACTTGCGACAGGAGTCGAGGATCTCGATGGCGTCTTCCTCGACCTCGATAGCGTTGACCGGGCACACGTCCATGCACGCGGTGCAGCCGCTCTTTTCGTTTTTGCAGGTCAGACACGGAATGGTGTTGCCACGCGGACGCTCCTTGTAGTCGGCAGGATTCCACTGCGGCGCCGACGGATCGAGTGCATCGGTCACACCGCCAAGCGGGTTTTTAAGAAAGTCGAAACCCTTGCTGATCTCGATAATGTCATCAAACAGATCGTGTTCCTGCGCCATGCGCGGCCCCTCCCTGAGCAGTGCAAACAAGCAAGAGATAATGATACGCTATCGGCCCGTACCTCGGGCAAATTACACGCGGAGCACCTTTGCGGCAAATAGCCTATGGCCTATCGCCGCCCCGATTGCACAAGGTCGATCAAGCGCCAAACTATGCCTCGCACATGAGCTGCACGAGCTTTTGTTTGGTCACCTTGGCCTGCTCGTTGGCCATATTGCGTTCGTTTCTAAAGGCCGCATCCGCAACGCTCATCAGGTCGGCATCGGAAATCTCGCCAAGGCCCAGCTCCTCGAGCGTCGTCGGCAGACCAACGCGCTGGCAAAACTCGAGCACCTGATCAAGCTCGGGAGCACGCTCCAGGCGCAGCTGCACCACCAGACCAAATGCCACGGCCTCGCCATGCATCGCCCTGCACTCGGGCAGAATCGTCAGACCGTTGGCGATGGCATGTGCCAACGCCAAGCCACCGCTCTCAAAGCCAACGCCCGAAAGCAGGATGTTGCACTCGATCAGGCGCTCAACCGCCGGCGATATACGCCCCTTCTTGAGATCGCGCTTGGCAGCGACACCGCACTCCATGAGCGTGTCGTAGCAGGCACGTGCCGCGACCAGGGCCAAGTGTCCCGGCGCGCCACCGTGCTCGTTGGCACCGTGCGCCGCGGCGCACGAACGCGCCTCGAAGTACGTTGCCAGCGCATCGCCCATACCAGCGACCGTCATACGCAGTGGGGCCGCCGCGACCACGTTGGTATCGACCACGACCAGGTCTGGATTCTTCTCGAGCATCAGGTAACGGTCGAACGACCCATCCTCGTGATACAGCACCGAAATCGCACTGCACGGACCATCCATCGAGGCCGCCGTGGGACATACGCACAACGGCAACTCGGCATAAAACGCTACTGCCTTGGCGATATCGAGCATTTTGCCACCGCCAATACCCACCACCATGTCGCAATACTCAGCCTTGGCTTCCTTAGCCATTTTTACAACGGCCTCTTCCGTACACGGACCGTCATAAATCTTAAAGAACGGCTCGCTTAGATCTTCATCCAGAAATCCATCGACGATCTGCCTGCACAGCCGATCCTCGGTGCCCTGGTCAAACAAGACATAGGCAGCGCAGCCCAACCATGACAAATACCTGCCCTGACGCGAAAGTTCGCCCGGCCCCTGAACATACCGGCCGGGATCGCCATAAACCA
>URVD01000038.1 GCA_900551195.1 uncultured Collinsella sp. | reverse complement strand
ATGGAGCAGACCGCGCTCATGGGGTTGTTCTGGAACAGCAGCTCACCTGCCTCTTCCAGACGACGCTGCTTGAACAAGTCAATGACCTGCGGAATAGGCGTCTGCACCGGGCAGCCTTTAAGCTGGCAGAACGCCCTTTTGCAACCTAGGCAACGATTCGCCTCTTCGACAATGTGGATAGCCACGCAACTCCCCTTTTTGATGTAATCCAATGAGGCGACGATAAAAACCCTTCACCGCCGCCCCCAGTCAAGCAAACTCAATATGCCGCCACGGCAAAAGCCAATGCTATATCTCGCGATGCGGAGCCCCGCAGCGAGCGGACATGCGCTCGAGTGTCGCCAGGCAGCTAGCCGCCGTCGCCGGCACGCTGTTCTCGACCACACAAGGAATCCCCGAACAGGCGGCAGCCGCCCAGGCCACCACGGGCTCAAAGTCATAGCGGCCCGTCTCGCCCACGCCGTGGCACACCAGGCGAGAACCCGTACCATCGCACCAGCCGGCTTCGTCCTCGTTGTCGACGACCTCAAAATCCTTGGCGTGCAGCACGCGAATCTTACTGCCGCATAAGTAGAGCATACGCGCGGTGATTTCCTGCGCCTCGCCAACGACGCTGGGATGCAGCAGCGACACCGGGTCGTAGATCACGCCGAGCGCCGGGCTCGGGACGCGCTCCAGCACCTCACGGCAGCGATCTGGCGTGTTGACCGTCTCGTTCCAGCCGGGCTCGATCAGTATTTGCCCACCCACGGCCTCGGCGCACTCGCAGACGCGCGCGAGTCCATCCATAAACGCATCGAGTGCCTCGTCGGTCATACGGTCGTCAGCAACGCAGTTCTGCGCATTGGGACGACCGGTCTCGGTGCCAACCGGACAGCCGCCGAGCATCTGAGCAAAGTTCAAGCACGCCTCGTACTCGGCAAAGTTATCCGTGAGCTGTTGTCGATCGGGCGTCGCCAGATTCTTATAACAGCCGAGCACGGCGACCGAAACGCCCGCCTCATCGAGCACCGCACGCAAATGCTCGGCGAGCTCGCGGGTCAGACCGCATCGATCGATTCCCATTGATGCGTAGAGCACCTTGCTCGGCAGCTGAATGCACGAAAAGCCCAGCTCTCCTGCCATGCGAATGCGTTCCTCGACGGTCCCCTGCGGAAGGTCGTGTAAACGCACGCCCGGAGTAATGGCCCCCACGCTATTCACGCCCCTTATGAGCATTGATGCCCGGCGTGTAGCCGCCAAACGGGTCATCGATGGAGCACACGCCCGAAGGGGCGAGCGGATCGCGCTTACCGGCCAACTTGTCATGATGCATAGTCTCGATATAGGCGAGCACCAGCGGCGCCACGCCCTTCGCGTCGTTTTTGACGACGGGCTCGCTCATGTAGTAGCCAAACGTGCCCTCGCGGTGCGCGGTGTTGCCAAGACCCGCCACCAGGCAGATGTTGTCGAGCGCCAGCTGTCCGTCGCGCTCGGACAGGCACGTGTCGCAGATGCCGTCAAACGCACGGCGGCCGTACTGGTAGTAGCGCTCGCCCAGCACGCCCAGGCGCACGCCCTTCATGATGGCGTTGGCAAAGATGGCGCTGCCCGACTCCTCCAGATAGTTGGGGGCGATATTGGGCAGGTTGATGACCTGGTGCCACATACCGGTCTTCTCGTCCTGATACGGCAGCATGGCGTCGATCAGGTCGTGGAACATCTTGCGGATCTCGTCCTTCTCGGCCGACATCGAGGGCGGCATGAGCTCCCAGGTATCGATGAGCGCCATGGCGAACCAGCCCTCGGCGCGCAGCCAGAAGTTGGCCGAAAGGCCGGTGACGGGATCGCACCAGAACTGCTTGCGGCTCGCGTCGTAGGCGTGATAGTACAGGCCGTTGAGGGGGTTGCGCATCAGGTCGTGCACCACCTGGAACATATGGAAGCTATCCGAGCAGGCACGGCGGTTGTGGAAGCTCAGCTCGTACTGCATGTAGAACGGCTGCGCCATGTACATGCCGTCGAGCCAGATCTGGTTGGGGTAGACGGCTTTGTGCCAAAACACACCCTCTTTGGTACGCGGCTGGGTCTCGAGCTGACGGTAGATGGTATCCATGGCGGCACGGTACTTGGGCTTGCCCACCAGGTCATAGAGTTTGTAGAGGGTTTTGCCCGCGTTGACGTTGTCGAGGTTGTACTCCTGGGGATCGTAATGCTTGATGGTGCCGTCATCCTGGACAAAGAAGTCGATATAGTCGTCGGCGAAGGTCAGGTAACGCTGCTCGCCGGTGATCTCGTACAGCTCGATGAGTGCCTTGATCATGCAGCCGTCAATGTAATTCCAGGTGTTCTCCTTGCCGGCGCGAAGCTTTTCGATATTCCAGGCCGGCGCCTGAGGCGTAGAGGTCTCGATCAACTGCTCGATATAACGGTCCAGAATCTGATTGCAACCCATTGCTGTCCCCTCTGACGTTTTTGATGGGTGAACGTTAACCCTAGTGTAACGCGAAGGGGATTATAGGGTGAACGTTAACCCTATAATCCCCGCAAACGGCATCCTTTTAGCGGCAAACGGCGGTGAGAGCCGCGGCAATGCGATGCGCCAGGCGCTCATAGCCGGCAGGGCTGTAATGCAGACCGTCCGGCATGTAGAGCTCGCGATGCTCCGGCAAAAACGGGCTGATGCCGCTTTGCGCATACAGGTCGATCACCGGCACCGAGTAGCGATCGCAAACCTCCAGCATCGCGCGCACATAGGCGTCTTGCGTCAGACCCAGACGGTTGGCCTCGTTGCTTGCCGGGATATCCTTCTCGTGCTTACCACTTGTCTTGCACGGCGTCATAAACACCAGCTTTGCCTGAGGTGAGCGCGCCGTGATGGTGCGGATAAGGTAGTCGAGCGCGCCATAGAACTCGTGCACGTCGGTGCTGCCCGGCTCGCCTAGCGGCACGTTACGGCTAAAGTCGTTAACGCCGCCAAAGACGATGCAGATGTCTGCCGCGTGATCGATGCCGTCCAAACGCTCAACAAACGAATCGGTACGGTCGGCCTTGACGGCAATACGCGAACCCTTAATGCCAAAATTCTCGACCGTAGCGCCGCCCAGCAGCGCACCCAGGTGCGAGGTCCAGGAGATGTCGTTACCTCCCCCGCCGCATCCGTTATCGCCCCAGGTGGTCGAATCGCCAAAGCAGCAGATGGTCGATTCGCTCAAGTTTTTCGTTTCCATATTCTTCTCCTCACCCGCATACCGGCGGTCATACAGGTACATACCGTTCATACGCAACATGCCGAGGGGCTATGCGTGGGCGCATTCTGCAACTTGCGAATCGAGCCATTCGATATCCTCGGCAAGATGCGCCACGCCAAGATGGTGTCCACCCGGACACACCTCGTGCCGCAGACCTCCTCTGCGGCCCAGCAACTCGTAGGCATCGCGCACGATTTTGAGTTGCTCGTCAATATTTTTGAGCCCGCGTGCCCCATTCAGATGATCCTCTTCGCAACTTTGGACCAACAACGGCCGTGGCGCGATGAGCGAGGCGATGTCACCCATATCGAGCAGACGCCAGAGTCCAGGCGTGTAATTGCAACTGCAGTTGCCGTTGAGATGCAGCAGCGAGTCATCGACACCGTACAGATAGCCCGAGACAAACGCCTTGCGCACGCGCGGGTCGAGCGCGGCCAGGTACAACGTCATGTAACCGCCGCCCGAAAAACCAAAGCAGCCCAGGTCGTCCAGGGCAATGTCACCGCGTGTCTCCAAGTAATCAATCAAGCGCATGTTGTCCCAGGCGTTGAGGCCCGCGACCGTAAGACCCAGCGGCTCGGCCATACGTGCTTGATTCAGACACGTACCGCGCAGGTAGCTGTTCTCGTCGTCGCCCTGGCCCTTCCAATCGCGGCGATACCCCCAACCGCGGGCATCGGGGCAGACGGTCACGTAACCCATGCGCGCCAAACGCAGACCGTAGTCGTAATTGAACTTACGCACGGCATCGTCGACCGCCGGCACGCCCGCAACACCGGCTATGCTTGCAGCACCCGCCCCCTGGTGACCATGCGGGCAGATATAGCAGCGCTTGAGTCCCCGCTCGTCAAGCTTGGGGCGGGACGGCTCCAACAGGTAAAACGGCATCCACACATCGTGCTCAACCTGCAGCACCGCATGAGTACGCACGATGCTGCCGGCAACCCGCAGGCGATTGAGCTCACGAATCTCAATCGGGGCGCGGTCCATAAGCGAAAGACCCAAAATATCGTACAGACGAGTCCTGGTCGCAGCCTTCCATGCCTCAAAGTCTGTGGGAGTCTTGCCCGTAAATGCGGCCGAGCGCCCCTCGCGCTTCAGTCGGGCGCGCAGCGCAGGTTCGTCCTCGTAGTACGTCTCGATGTGCACGGTGCGGCCATTGGCAGATAGCCCGGCCGTCTCTACCGCATCACCGTCGCCGCCCTCAGGATCCCAACCATCCGTGCCGGCAAGAACTCGGTCACGCGCATAGCGTTCGGAATCCTGACCGGTCAGGCAATGCGCCCACGGCACCCAAGCAGCAGTATCACCCGCCGGGCCAAACAGGATACCGCCGGCATACAGGGTGCCGTCATGTGCCGCTGGCTTATTCCAATCCCACCATCCCTCGAGTGAAATATGGGAGCCCAGCCAGCATTCGAGCAAAACGGTCTGGGCCCACTCGCGCCATGGACGACCCAGATAGACCGATCCGGGGGCAATGCCCTCATCGGCTGTAAACGAACAGCCATGAAACACAAATCCGTACGGCTCGCCCTGAGGCGTGGAAGCTGCCGTTACATACCCGTTGACATCCATATCGCGGTTGAGTGAGCGAATCTCACACCCCTCAAAGTAGGCCCGCGCACCGCCAAAGATAAAGTCGACGTCGCCCTCGATCCGGCAACGTCGAAAATACTGGCGCCCCACCCGGCGCGGCGCAAACTGCTTGGGGCCTATAAAGCCGACCGGCTTGACCTCGTACGGCGGCAGCGGCCCCAAAAAAAGCGTGTCCTGATGGCCCAGGATGCGGCAGGCATCGACCACCAGACGATCGCCGTCGGCATACAGGGCAATCACTTGGCCGACCTCACGACCGTCACCGGCGTCGTTTTCGATCGTTAAGCCTGTAAGCGTCACGTCGTCGGCATCGACCAGCACCGTATACGTACGGAAGGTGCCGAGCCTTCCATCCTGACCGCTACCGTTCTCCGACGGCATCTTGGCACCCAGACAGCCCACAATGCGAACGCTGTCGGCCGTCTCGCCCTCGAGCGTCACATGCGGACGACGAATTTCGACCTGTTCGCGGTACTCGCCCGGCGCCACCAGCACGCGCACCGGCACGGTCGCATCGGGCACACACCGCTCCGCCGCCTCAAGCGCCGCCGAAATGCTGCGATACGCGCCTTCGCGTTCGAGCGATACCTCAAAGAGCTGTTCTTTACCACTCATCTGTCATTACGCTTTCTGTCACAGAACACCCACCATGCAATACCGGCACCTATAGAGTGCGTGCAACAGCCGGACAGACCCGACCGTTGCACGCCTCAACATGCCGTATTCACTTGTGCAGGAGCACTACCCTACGCGCGGATAACCTTGTCGACGTTCTGCAGCTGCAGCTCGTCACCGTCCTGACCCTCGATCACCACGTTTTGCAGGTCGAGCACGGCAACGTTTTGCGCAATGATGCCCTGGCGCACCATCGGCTCCACGCCACAGGCCATGGCAGGTACAAAGGGCTCGGCATCGTCGGCAAAGGTGACGTGAACGTCTTGGAACGTCAGGCGCGTCACCTTGCTCTCGGGCAGGCCCGTGATATAGGCCGCGGCCGCATGGCAGTTGGTGGCCTCGATATCGCAAAACGTCGTTGCGCCAAAGCCGGGCGTCCGGTCGTCGATGGGCAGCACCTCACGAGACTGCACGTAGTCGCTCTTGCCGTCTTTGTCGCAAAAGTAAAACGAGTTGACCACGAAGGGCGTGAGCACCTTGTCCATGCGAATGTGCTCAAAGGTGATTCCCTCGTTGACGGCATCCTTGCCGCGACCGCGGCGAGTTTTGACGCGCAGGCCGCGGTCGGTGCGCTCAAAGAGGCACTTGCTCACGGTAAGGTCCTTGATGCCGCCGGCGGCCTCCGATCCCAGCACCACGGCGCCATGGCCGTCGTGCATGTAGCAGTGCGAGATCAACACGTCGTGCGTGGCAGGACGAAGCTCGGACTCAAGGCCCAGTTTGCCGCTCTTGATGGCGATGCAGTCGTCGCCCACCGAGAACTGGCAGCCAAGGATGCGGACAAAACCGCAGCTCTCGGGGTCGAAGCCGTCGGTGTTATGAGAGTTCTTGGGGCCCTCGATGGACAGGCACAGGGCATCGACGTACTCGCACAGGATGGGGTGGATATTCCACGCCGGGCTGTTGCGCACGGTAAAGCCGACAAGGCTCACGTTTTGGCACTCGGACAGGAAGATCATGCGCGGGCGGGCGATCTCGCGGCCCTCCTCGGGACGGAAGATGTTCTTAAAGTCCTTGTTCCACCAGTTGTCCTCGGCAAAATCGGTCTGGCCGTCAATCGCGCCGCGACCATAGATGCACACGTCGTGCACGTTCAGGCCCGTAAAGGTAGAGCAGTAGGTCGAGAAGCTCTCGCCCTCCCAGCGGCCCAGGGGCAGCATGTCGGTACCGGCATACCCGGCGCCTTCGTCGCCCGTGACCGTGCCCGGAATGTAGGCAAGTGCCGCACGGTCGTGACGGGCCAGCAGCACCGCGCCCTCGGCAAGCTCAATATTGATATCGCTCTTAAGGAAGAGCGACTTGATGCGGTAGCTGCCGGCGGGAATCAGCACGCGTCCGCCCTTGGGGCAGGCCATGATGGCAGCCTGGATATTGGTGGTGTCGTCGTGCTCGGCATCGCCCTTGGCGCCGCAGTCGCGAACGTTGATGGTGAAGGGCTCGGCCGGCGTGGTGACTCCCACGCTCAGCTCGCGCTCGCCGCAGACAAAGCGGATCAGGTTGCGCTTGCCGGGAACCAGGCCGTCAACATAGGTCTCGACCGTGTTCGTGGTGCCGGCGGGCTCATCGTTGACAAAGATTTCCCACGTATCGGCACAGGTAAAGTAGCCGCCATCGTCGAGCTCGATAACGGCCGCGCGGGCGTTGCGCCAGATAACGTTCGTCTCCATGGGTCTCTCCCTCAAATGTAATCAGAAGTTCATACTACTCGTTTTTAAAAAAAGGCCGCACCCGCCGGTGAATCTCCGGTGGCACGGCCCTTTGGTTTGGACGATGCGTTGGCCCTACTCGGCGGGAATTACGCTGCCGTCCTGGAAGCCAACATTGTTGTGGGCGAAGCAGTCCTCGTACTTAAAGCCGGAGAGCTCCTCGCAAAGCGCCTTGACCTCGGGCTTGACGTCGGCCATCTTGCCACCCTCCTTGACACGGTGAATCTCGTCGCAAAGGATGTCGCACTGCTCCTTGTCGATCTTGATGCCGCGGGCAAGGACAGCCGCGAGCAGGAAGAAGCCGGCGCAGCCGATGAGCATGTAGCCGCAGATGTACAGAGGCACGGTGGCGGGCTGGGTCACGGCGTCGCTGTTGCCGGCGGTCTGAATGAAGCCGGAGGCAGCAAGGACGATAGCCCATACGTTGACGGCAACAGCCTGGGCAATCTGCTGGCAGAGCTGCTGAGCGGAGCTGTAGATGCCCTCGCGGCGACGCAGGGTGATGAGCTCATCGACATCGGGGATGTAGTTGAGCAGAACATCGGGCAGATACTGGAAGCCAACGTAGAAGAACTTCCAGATGGCGAAGATGATGGGGTAGGCGATCATGGCGATGGCGACCGTGGAGGTGCCGTTGATCTGACCAAAGGCGAAGTAGTTGTAGGCGATGATGCACGCAGCGCAACCGACGTTGGCCAGGTACCAAGACTTGTGGAAGCCCTTCTTGGCCATGAGGGCGACCCAGATGGCAGTGCAGACGATAGCGACGACCTTGCCGGGCATCTCCATCACGGACTCGTAGGACTTAGGAATCTGCAGGCAGTAGACGATGAAGAAGGACAGGCAGGCAGACCAGCAGGCGGCAGCGAGCTTCGTGGAGACCTGTGCATACAGGACCTTGCGGAAGGACTTGTTGCGGAAGGTAGAGATAACGTCGATGAAAAACTTCTTGATACCCTCGCCGACGCTCTCGATCTTCTCCTGAGCGACCTCCTCGGGGGTGTGCTCCCACGTGGACAGGTACACGCAGAGCAGCGAGATTGCCATGACCGAAGCGTTGATCGTAGCGATGATGAAATAGCTGAACGGGTTGGTCTCGCCGAAGGTGCCAAAGCCAAAGCCGACGAGTGCTGCCATCAGGAAGCCGGCAGCGTTGCCAAAGAGGTGCTTGTAGCCGGTGAGGTACGTACGCTCCTTGAAGTCGTCGGTCATCTCGATGGTAAGCGGCGACAGGTTGGCGGTGCAGAATGTGTACGCGACGTTGTAGATCAGGTACAGCGCAAAGTAGTACGGGAAACCGAACGGCGTAGCAACGAAGATAAGCGGCTCGGCGACCATCATCGGGATAGCCAGCAAGATCCAGAAACGGCGACGACCAAAGATGCGGCCGATCTTGGTGGCATAGAAGTTATCGGCCACAAAACCCATCAGCGGGCAAAGAATGGCGTTGAGATAGATGGCGAACGAGCTAATCAGCGCAGCCTCGCCTGCGGACAGGCCGCACTCCGTGGACAGGAACAGCACCATGTAGCTGTGCGTAAAGCTCAGGGCACCGGAGTTGAGCATGCCGCCCATACCAAAGCCCAAGCGCGTCCAGAATGTGATTTTGCGCTTTTTTCCAATCTTATTAGTCATCGAGCTCCCTCTCTTCTCTCGATTGTCTTGTAACAAGACATTGGAGTCCATACCGATGTCTGTCTGCATATCGCCCACTCGTAGGGTGAACGTTTAGCTAGATTATGCGCGATTGCTTATGATAGGTGAACGTTCACTTGAATAATATCCCTGAACGGTCGTTTTTCATCGCTGAACGGACACCTAACTCAAAATATTCTCGATTACAAGGGCATTCGGTGGGTTTTAATTTCAGGGTGACTGGGTGAACGTTTATTGTATTCACCACCCCCCGCGCCCCCAGGAAGACGCGCTTCTACAGCCCGGACAAAAATGGCCCCGCCGGGAACACTCCCGACGGGGCCATGGTCAATAGCGCCCTATGCGAACCCGTTTGCCGCTACAGGCAGACGCCGTCCTTCCAGATGCTGATCTCGTGACAGCCGCGGCGCTCGGCACTTGTAAGCCTACCGCTCGCACACTCCAGCACCAGCTGGTACAGGTCGTGGGCAGCCTCGTCGAGCGTGCGCTCGCCGGTGGCGACCACGCCGGCGTTAAAGTCCATCCAGTTGGCCTTGTGGTCGCACAGACGCTGGTTGGTGAACACCTTGAGCGTGGGCGCCGGCGCGCCAAACGGCGTGCCGCGGCCGGTCGAGAACAGGATCACGTGGCAGCCGGCAGCCGTCAGGGCCGTGGTGGATACCATGTCGTTGCCCGGACCGCACAGCATGTTCAGACCGTGCTTAGTTGCCTGACCGGCATACGGCAGCACGTCGACGATGGGGGCAGATCCGCCCTTTTGCACGCAGCCGCAGCTCTTGTCCTCGAGCGTGGTAATACCGCCGTCCTTGTTACCGGGACTCGGGTTCTCATAGACGACCTCGCCGTGGCTAATGAAGTAGTCCTTAAAGCCGTTGAGCATGTCGGCCGCCGCGTTAAAGACGTCCTGGCTCTCGCAGCGATCGAGCAGAATGCTCTCCGCGCCAAACATCTCGGGAACCTCGGTGAGCACCGACGTGCCGCCGCGGGCGACAACCATATCGCTCACGCGGCCGATCGTGGGGTTGGCGGTAATGCCCGAAAGACCGTCAGAGCCGCCGCACTTAAGGCCAATGACCAGCTCGGAGGCCGGAATGGGCTCACGCTTGGCCTGCTTGGCCAGGTCAGCCAACTCGGACAGAATCTTGTGGCCCTCGACCTGCTCGTCGGCTACATCCTGGCAGGCGAGGAATCGAACGCGCTCGCGATCAAAGTCACCGAGCTCGTCGAGTACCTGCTGGTGCGTGCAGTTTTCGCAACCGAGGGACAGGAACAGCACACCCGCAGCGTTTGCGTGACGCGAGAGCGCCACCAGCAGACGGCGCGTCTGGGCATGGTCGGCACCGGTCTGCGAGCAGCCAAAGGGATGTGGGAAGTAGTAAACGCCCTCCAACGAGCCCTCGACCAGATCCTGGGCCTGCTCGCACATGGCACGTGCGACCTCGTTGACGCAGCCGACCGTGGGGATGATCCACAGCTCGTTGCGCGTGGCGGCGCGGCCGTCGGCGCGACGGAAGCCCATAAAGGTCTCGGGCTCAACCGGCTCAACGACCGGATGCGTCGGTTTGTAAGCGTACTCGACCTCGCCCGAAAGGTTGGTCTTGACGTTATGCGTATGAAGCCACTGACCGGGCTGGATGTCGCCCGTCACGTGGCCGATAGGAAGACCGTACTTGACGACGTCCTCCCCCGCCGCAATGGCACGCACGGCCATCTTGTGGCCCTGCGGAATATCCTCCGCGGCAACGACCTCGCCCACCCCGGGAACCGCGACGGCGGCGCCCTTGGCAAGCGGCGACAGCGCGACGATAACGTTATCGGCCGGATTGATCTGGATAGTGTTCATTACAAATGGTCCTAACCTAACAGGTTGAGCAGAAGTCGAGGCGCGGGTAAGCCGTCC
>URVD01000037.1 GCA_900551195.1 uncultured Collinsella sp. | reverse complement strand
ATCTTGCGGTTGACATGACGATGTCGGACGGACAAATCGTGTTCGATCGAAATAAGGAGGCATAAGATGCCTGAATCCAAACCGACGCTGCGCCGCGAGCAGATTGCGGGCATGAATATCCACTACATCATGTGGTCGCTCGATTACTTCCTTGATGTGCAGCAGCGCTTGGGCTTTGAGTCCATTGAGCTGTGGTGTGCGGAGCCGCATGTGACGCTCGACCACACGGGCTACTTTGAGGCTGAGGTCCTGGCGAAAAAGGCTGCAGACCGTGGGCTTAGGTATCGTACTCTGTGCCCCGAGAATGTTGTCTATCCTTGGCAGTACTGCGCACGCAAACCGCTGCATGAACAGCGCAGCCTGGCGTACTTTAAGCACGGCATTGAGCTTGCCGAGGTACTTGGGTGCGACCGTATGTCCGTCAACTCGGGCTGGGGCGACTGGGACGAGGACCGCGAGGAAGCCTGGAAGCGCAGCCGCGAGCACTTGTCCATTCTGGCGGAGTATGCCGGCGAGCACGGTCTGGTGCTTACGATGGAAAGCCTGCGTCCCGAGGAGAGCAACCTTGTGACGACGGTTTCCGATGCGAAGCGCATGATTGACGAGGTCGCGAGCCCGTACTTACAGCCTATGGTTGATACAACCGCGATGGGCGTTGCAGGCGAGACGCTCGAGGACTGGTTTGCCGCCTTTGGTGATGGGGCAATTCACGAGATGCACTTTATCGACGGTGACCCGTATGGCCATCTGGTGTGGGGCGATGGCAAGCACGATATGGACGCCTTCGTCGCCACGCTCAACGCCCATGGTTTCGACGGCATGCTGGGCCAGGAAATCACGGACGGTCGTTACTACGATGATCCGGCGGCGGCAGATGCCAAGAACATGGCCGCATTCGAGAAATATCTGATTGACTAAAACAACTATCGGCCACGCAGCCAACGTCATTGATTGCGGCCAAACAAGAAAGGAACTGGATATGAACGCACACGATCTGATCAAAGAGGCAATTGCCGAGAAGGGCAAGTTCGACAGCGTCTACTGGATTGCTTGCGGTGGCTCCATGATTGATTTGATCCCGGCCCATGAGCTTCTGCAGCGCGAGGCAACCACCTTCACTTCGTATATCTATACGGCTCGCGAGTTCGATATCATGCGTCCGCGTCGTCTGGGCGAGAAGTCCCTGGTCATCGCTTGTAGCCACAGTGGCAACACCCCTGAGGTCGTCGAGGGCTGCGAGATTGCCCTTGCTGCCGGCGCTACGGTGATCGCCCAGACCGACAACGCTGGATCTAAGATCGACACCGGTAAATGGACCACGTGGGTCTACCCGTGGGGCGAGGGCGTGCCGCAGGCCGAGGTCCCCGCTGGCATTTCGCTGTCGCTTGCGGCAGAGCTGCTCGATCAGCAGGAGGGTTACGCCGATCTTGCCGATATGTATGCCGGTATCGCCGAGATGGATAAGATTCTTCCCCCGGCACGCGAGAAGGTAAATGCCGAGCTAGGTGATCGTTTTGCCAAGCTTTGCCAGGAGCACGAGTTCTTCTACATTCTGGGCAGCGGTCCCAACTTTAGCCAGACCTACGGTTTCGCTATCTGCTCTCTTATGGAGATGCAGTGGCAGCACTGCAGCTACATCCACTCTGCCGAGTACTTCCATGGCCCCTTCGAGGCTACTCAGGATGGCGTTTTTTACTTCCTGCAGATGGGCTCCAGCGAGTGCCGTGCTATGGACGAGCGCGCCCTGGCGTTCCTTAAGACGCATACCGATACGCTGATGGTGCTCGATGCCAAGGAGTACGGTATGGAAGCCGTGCCGGCGAGTGTCCGTGCCTATCTGGACCCGGTGCTGTTCTACGCCATGAACTGCGAGCTGCGTGCCGCACGCGGCAAGGTGTTTGATCACGATCCCGATTTCCGTCGCTATATGGGTGTTGTCGAGTACTAGAAGGAGCAAAGGCCATGGCATTTAACGTTAACGCGCTCGGATTTGGCGACAACGTCGTCGATCGCTACGAGCATATCCACACCATGTATCCCGGCGGCAATGCGGTGAACTTCGCCGTTTATGCCAAGAAATGCGGTGCCGCACGCTCTGCATACATGGGCATTTTTGGCAATGACGCCGCTGCCGAGCATGTCATTGCAAGCCTCGAGGATGAGGGTATCGAGCTTGACAAGTGCGAGCAGATGATTGGCGAGAACGGGGCGGCTCGCGTGACCGTCGTTGACGGTGACCGTGTCTTCCTTGGCTCCAACGAGGGCGGTATCCGTGGCGATGTGCGCTATGTCCTTGATCGCTTTGACCTTGCGTACATGAAGCAGTTCGATGTGGTTCATTCGGGCAACTACTGCTTTACCGAGCGCGAGCTGCCCAAGTTGAAGGCTGCGGGCGTCACGGTCTCTTTTGACTTTTCGGACGACTCCACCGACGAGTACTACGAGCAGATTGCGCCCTACGTCGATTTCGCTTTCTTTAGTGCGGCGGATGCCGCGAGTGAGGACGAGATTCGCGAGCGTCTGGCATGGGTGAAGGGCCTGGGTCCGCGTTTTGTGTCGGCTACGGCGGGCGCCGAGGGCTGCATCGCTTACGACGGCGAGCGTTATTACCGCCAGCTGGCTAAACCGGTAACGGACATGAAGGACACCATGGGGGCGGGCGACTCGTTCCTCACCTCGTTTTTGATGTGCTATCTCGATTCCGCCAAGCGTGGTGAGGATGGCGCCGAGGCCATCGAGCGCGCGCTCGACTTTGCTGCCGGGTTTGCCTCGACCGTGTGCGGCATGGAAGGTTCTTGGGGCCACGGAGCGCCAATCGTCGAATAGCTTAAGAAAGCGTACGGCGGTCTGGCTATGAGGCCTTGGACAGCCGATGCAAAACAATAAGCAAAACGCGAAAAGGGGGCTCGCCATGTGGTGGGTCCCCTTTTGAACATTGGAGAAGACCATGGGTATTAAAGCGTGTGCGGCTGGTTTTTGCTGTGCGGACGTCTATCAAAACATCGGCGTGTTCTATCCGACTGGTAACGGCATTGACTGGGGTATCCATCTTGCACGAATGGGCGTTTCGGTATCCGCCGTGTCGGTTGTCGGCAAGGACGAGTACGGAGACAAGATGAGAGAGGCGCTGGCCGCTGAGGGGTTCGATATCTCACATCTGCGGGTGGAGGATGGCGACACCTCGGTGATGCTCATGGCATTGAAAGACGGCGTCGATCGCGTGCATCTCGAGGCAATCGATGGCGTAATGGAGACATATCGTCCGAATGAAGATGACCGGGCGTTTATCCTAGAGCATGACATCATTCATACCGACCTGTTTGGCAATTGTTTGGACCTCCTGCCCGAATGGCATGATGCGGGCAGGACGGTGGTTATGGACTTCTCGGTGTTCAGCCAGGATCCCGAATATGCATGCGAGGCTCATTTTCCTTACGTAGACTATGCGTTCATGTCGTTTGAAGAGGACACTCCGGAGCTGCGAGACTGGGTACGCCACGTGCAGGAATTGGGACCGCGCGTTGCGGTTGCCACGCTTGGCGAGAAGGGAAGCATTGCCTATGACGGTGAGCGCTTCTATGAGTGCGGGATCGTACCGGCGGAGAAGGTCGTTAATACCGTGGGTGCCGGCGACTCGTATATTGCCGGGTTTACCAAGGGCGTGATCGATGGCCTTGATATTCCGGCGTGTATGAAAGCGGGCGCTGAGCTGTCGTCCCGAGTGATTGGTTCGTTTGAGCCGTACTAGGGTCAAATGCCTGGAAAGGAGTACGAAATGGTTATCGACATGTTGGTCCATCCTATGCTCTACGGCGAGATCTGTAAGCCGGGTGATGAGCCTGATGGATTCGGCTTTTGGTCACGAGAATTTGGTATGGGGCATATGGGCCCCATGGATTGGGATGAGCTTCAAGTCGAGATGGACGTCTGCGATGTGCAGAAGAGCGTGCTCATGCCGCTCGATGTAACCACGGCATGCGGAGGGCACTTTGGCACCAATGACCAGATTGCCATGCTGGTTGCCGCACATCCCGATCGTCTGTGGGGATTTGCGAGCGTAGACCCGCAGGTGAGCGGTGCCGCAGACGAATTGGAGCGCGCCTTTACCGAGTTGGGGGCAAAGGGGCTTTGCCTGCATCCTGCAAAGCAGGGTTTTGCCCCCGATGATGCTGTGGCCGAGCCGCTTTACGAGCTGTGCGAGCGCTATAACAAGCCGGTGGTTTTCCATGCCGGTATGTCTTGGGAGCCTGGCGCAGAGCTCTCGCGCAGTAACCCGCTTGCATTTGAGCACACAATCGCAACGCATCCAAATGTGCGCTTTAGTTTGACTCACTTTGGCTGGCCCTGGGTGCGCGAGACCGTGGCGATGCTGCTCAAGTATCCCAACTGCTACACGGACACCTCTATCACTTACATCGATTCGCCCGAGGAGATGATGCAGCGTCTTTTCACGGTCGATATGGGGCCGCTGTGGTATGAGCGTGCGCTATCGCATCAAGTGATGTTCGCCAGCAATACGCCGCGCTTCCGTGCATTCAAACTCAAGCGGGCGCTCGATACCGTGCCCATGCGCGATGATGCGCGAGAAAGGCTCTACTGGGGTAATGCCCTGCGTTTTCTTGAAGGGGATGAGTGAACATGGTGACGCTCGAGACATTGAGCTATCTATCGACTGCTCCGGACCAGTTCATCGATATTACCGAAGACGTGCACGCTGCCATCGAACGCAGCTCGGTGACGAATGGCTTGGCAGCGATTATTTTGTCGCATACGACCTGCGGAATCGTGGTAAACGAGGGACTGCCCTGCGTGGAGACGGATCTTATGGAGACGCTTGATCGCATCGCCCCACTCGATGCTCCCTATGCGCATGCACACTTCCTGCCGAGCTATGGAGCCACCGGCAACAACTCCTGTGGGCATATCAAGAGCATGATTTGTGGAAACAGTTGCTTCTTTCCCGTCCAAGATGGCCACATCGTGTGCGGAGGTGCCCAGAACATCTATCTTGCGGAGTTTGACGGTCCGCAGAAGCGAAAAGTGTACGTCGAGGTGCTGGGGGAATAACGTTCCTGCAATAATGAGCTGCACCCCAAAACTTGGACGGCTTAAATAAGAACTACGCCGCAAGGGACTGGCTCCGGAACTCCTCCGGGGTCAGTCCCTTCAGTTTAGTCTGCGTCCTCTGCCAGGTGATCCGTTGTATTATCCGGGCGGAAGCGTGTCGCAAGTCGTGGAAGCCGCCAAGCGCAGTTCACGCGCTGCATTTTTTGCGGTGCCTGGGCCGGTGATCTCGGGCTGATTGACCGAGATTTCACTCACACCATGCGTCGCAAGACGGCGCTGCGCCTGGACGACCTCAAGCTTTTTCACTTCATCACGAGCGAGGGGGGGGAGGTTTATCTCGACGACCGCACGACTGCGGACATTGCCGATTCACTTCTCTTTAATTGTCTTCCAGATGCGATGGTCATCGGCAGTTCGGCTGCCGGTCGTGGTGCTTCGGGCGAGCTTGCCGATGAGGTCCGCGAGCGTCGCAGCGTGCGGCTGAGGCGACGGGGCTCGCGGCAGGGACACCTGTCTTAGTGGGAACGGGCGACTCTGGTGCCGAGGCCATTTCGACGGGTGTATTCCGTCCCGGCGATATGATGATTCAGTTGGGGAGTACGGCGTATTTCATCTACCTAGCCGATCATATGATCGATGATGCCCGCCTGTGGCCGGGGACGTTTATCATTCCCGGAACTTACGGGATCTGCGCGGGGACCAATACGGCGGGTGCACTCACATCGTGGCTGCGCCAAGAGCTGTATCGCGACGCCGTAGAGGCCGAGGACCACGGTGGCCCCGATGCATATTCGGTTATGGCGCATGATGCCGCCGATGTGGCGCCGGGTGCCGATGGGCTCCTGTGTCTGCCGTACTTTGCGGGGGAGCGTACTCCGCTCAACGATCCCGAGGCGCGTGGCGTCTTCTTTGGCCTGACCGGAAGGCATACGCGAGCCCATATGGTTCGCGCCGCCTTGGAAGGCGTCGCGTATACCGTTGCATCCCATGTCGACATTATCGAGCGAGAGCATGGACTGCCAATTGGGCGCATTATGCTTGTCGGAGGTGGAACCAAGAATCCAGTTTGGATGCAGGCTATCGCCGACGTATGCGGGCGCGAGGTCTCGGTTGCCAAGGTTACGGTGGGTGCATGCTTCGGTGATGCCATCATGGCAGCTCTCGCAGGTGGCGCCTATGCATCATGGGATGAGCTCGCCCAAGTCCTTGGCGTTGCGCAAACAATCGTGCCCGATATGGCTGCCCACGAGTTATATGCGTCGCGCCGTCATATCTTTGACGAATTGTATGCACGCAACCGTGATCTCATGCACGAATTGGTGTAATGCTGCCGAATTGTACTGCCTACCAATAGGGACTGCGTTGTGCGATTCGCATGCCCCTTGGCATTTTTGCCCACAGGGGTTAGCGAAGGTCAAAAACAGAGTGCGCATTTGCTAAAACTGCCGATTCGATGCGCTTTATGTCACAGTTTTTGAGTGAGGCGATGTGTTCCGAGGTCCTTGTGAGCGATCTGATGAGCGACTGCGCGCTTGTTTCTGTGTTTGGCTCGGCCGGCGCATCGGTCTCGAGCAGCAGGCGGTCGAGTGGAATCTGTCGTGCGTATTCGCGACCGCGCTTGGTCGCGAGCATGCGTTCGTTGACGGAAAAATAGCAGCCCGCATTACGCGCGCGGGCGAGTTCGTCCGAAGTGCCGCTAAACCAGTGGAAGATGATAACGGGGGAGTCGGAGTTTGGGATGAGTAGTCCATGCGATTCGAGGACGTCCAGTACGGCTCCTGCTGAACGAACGGCGTGAATTGATATCACGCGACCTGCAAGAGGATGCTGCACGAGGGCATTGCAGAGCCGGTCAAATGCCTGTATTTGTAGCGGTTCGCTTCCGGCAAAGCGCGCGGAAAAGTCGAGTCCTACCTCGCCGATATAGCGCTCTTGGTCAGCAACTTCGCAAAGCAGATTGACTTCGGCAGGACCGCAGCGGCCGTCGGCGAGCCACCAGGGATGGAGGCCAGCGCCCGCGATAATGTTTGGGTAGCGGCTGGCCCGCTTTTTTGCTGCCGCGAAGTCGCGTGGGTCGACCCCGCAGTCAAAGAGCCCCAGATCCAACGCCGCCGACTCACTGGCTGCAGCATCGGGGCTGAGCATCAAATCAAGGTGACAATGCGTGTCAAAGAATCGCGGTTCCATCGCAGGGCATCCTGCTAGTCCAGGCGCTGGCCATCGGAGCGTACGCGCTCAGTGCCGCGCCCGCTGATCTGGCGGATAACCTCGCCGGCAATCATCTGGCCCATGATGGGCGGCATAAAGCTGGCGGTGCCCAACTCGGTGCGCTCGTGGATATTGGAAGGGTCGCGGGGCTGTGTCTTAACCGATTCCTCGCAGCTAAACAGCACGTGAAGGCTCTTGATGCCACGTTTTTTGCACTCTTTGCGCATGATGCGGCTCATGGGGTCACGTACCGTATCGAAAATGTCGGCAAAGCGGAGGCACTCGGGATGGAGCTTGTTGGCCCCGCCCATGGAGCTAACCAAACGGATGTCATGGTCCTGAGCATATTTGGCAATGGTGAGCTTGGCCGAGATGGTGTCGATGGCGTCGACGACGTAGTCGAGCTTGCCGTCTGTTTGCTCCAAAACGCTCGCGAAGAACTCGTCGATGTTGTCGCTCAGCAGGTATTCGGTGCGCTTGATAACGGTGGCGGCGGGATTGATATCGCGAATCATGGCTTCCATAACATCGACCTTGCGTTTGCCGACGGTGCTGTGAAAGGCGATAGCCTGGCGATTGATATTGCTGGGCGCGACGATGTCCTTGTCCAGAATGACGAAATGACCGATGCCGCCGCGGGCAAGTGCCTCGCAGCAGTTAGATCCCACGCCTCCGCAGCCGAGCACCAGCACCGTGGCATCAGCGAGCTTATCGAGTGCCTCGCGGCCCATGATGATCTCGAGCTTGGTGTCGCGTGTCTCGTTGGGAGTTGCGGCTGTGGTTTCAGTCATAGACATCCTCCGATGGGGAAGTGAATCGTGTTCTAGCTATCGCCATTATAGGTAATCGCCCATAGGCTGCGATGGCGTTTGCTTTGATGTGGTTTGAAGCATTGCGGTTAGATAGTTAGACAAACATCTAAATATCGAGTATAGTGTGCGCGTCGAACGAAATGATGAGAGGAGGTCTTATGCCGGGAGAGGGTTTTAAGGCGCTGGCCGATCCTACACGGCGTCACATTTTGGAACTGCTGCGCGAGGGCAATCGCACGGCCGGGGAGCTTGCCGAGCATTTTGACATCAGCAAGCCGTCGTTGAGCCATCACTTGGCGACGCTCAAAAACGCCGGGTTGGTGACCGACGAGCGCCATGGCCAAAACATCGTATACAGCTTAAATACCACCGTCATGCAGGATTTGATTGGTTGGTTTATGGGCTTTACAAACACGGAAGGTGATAAGGATGAATAACGAAAACAAGGGCATTCACGCCACGGGGGTATCGCGGCGTGTGTGGATTGCGCTGATCGCTCTGTGCGTCGCCAATGTCGTAGCGCACCTCATGGTGATGCCGAGCTTGCCTGGGCAGATTCCCACGCACTGGGGCGCGAACGGCGCCGTCGACGGTTGGGGTCCCAGCTGGATGGCCTCCGCGCTCGGCGTGCTGCCTCTGGTGCTTCTCGCAATGTTCTGCGTGGTGCCGCGCATCGATCCCAAAGGTGAGGCATATCGAACCTCGGGCAAGTTCTATCAGGGCTTCGTAATCGCCTTCACCTTGTTCATGTGCGCCGTAAGCTGGTTGGGTGAGCTTACGGTCTGGGGCGTGGTGCCGGCGGTCGGTTCGGTCAACGTGCTGATTTCCGGTGCTATCGGTTTGCTGTTCATCGGCGTAGGCAACTACTTGCCGCGTGTGAAGCAGAACTATACGCTCGGTATCAAGACGCCTTGGGCGCTTGCCGATCCCGAGAACTGGCGCCGTACGCAGCGCTTTGGCGGTGCCTGCTTTATGGTGCTGGGTGTTGGCCTGATTGCGATGGGCGTGGCAGGTGCGGTGCTTTCGAGTGAAGTCGTCGCCGCGGTGATTGCGGTTCTGGCGTTTGGTTCGGTCGGAGCCGTCTACGTCTACTCGTATCTGCTGTGGCGCAAATCTCAGCGGGCTGTTCGTTAAGGTTGCGGAAAACTAGCGTACGCAGTTCATAGTATGTTCCGGGGGACTTTTCCCAGGTAGTATTAGGGGGTGTGGGCAACCATGCCCCTTTTTCGCTAAGTTTCAGAGCCGGTTTCCTCATTTCGTTTCCACTAAAGCGAAACAAGAATATGGAAACAGCAGGTAGAAAGGATAAAACAGACAAATGGCGGAGTTTATCTACCAGATGTATCAGGCTCGCAAGGCCCATGGCGACAAGGTAATCCTTGACGACGTGACCCTGAGCTTCTACCCCGGTGCCAAGATCGGCGTCGTGGGCCCCAACGGTATGGGCAAGTCGACCCTGCTCAAGATCATGGCCGGCATCGAGGAGGTCTCCAACGGCGATGCCAGGCTCACCCCCGGCTACACCGTGGGTATCCTGCAGCAGGAGCCGCCGCTCGACGACGACAAGACCGTCATCGAGAACGTGCGCATGGCGTTTGGCGACATGATTGCCAAGGTCGATCGCTTCAACAAGATCGGCGAGGAGATGTGCGACCCGGATTGCGACATGGACGCCCTCATGGCCGAGATGGGCAAGCTCCAGGACGAGATCGACGCCGCTGACGGCTGGGATATCGATTCCAAGCTCGGCCAGGCCATGGACGCCCTGCAGCTGCCCGATTCCGACATGCCGGTCAACGTGCTTTCCGGCGGCGAGCGCCGTCGCGTGGCCCTGTGCAAGCTGCTGCTCGAGGCTCCCGACCTGCTGCTGCTCGACGAGCCCACGAACCACCTGGACGCCGAGTCGATCCTGTGGCTCGAGCACTTCCTGCACAACTACCAGGGCGCGGTGCTTGCCGTCACGCACGATCGCTACTTCCTGGATAACGTTGCCGAGTGGATCTGCGAGGTCGACCGCGGTCACCTTTATCCCTACAAGGGCAACTACTCCACGTATCTGGAGACCAAGGCCGCCCGTATCGAGGCGCAGGGCAACCGCGATGCCAAGCTTGCCAAGCGCATGGAGGCCGAGCTCGAGTGGGTACGCAGCTCGCCCAAAGCTCGCCAGGCAAAGAACAAGGCCCGTCTGGCTCGCTACGAGGAGATGGAGGCCGAGGCCCGCGCAAGCCAGAAGCTCGACTGGACCGACATCCGCATCCCTGTGGGCCCGCGTTTGGGCAACAAGGTGCTCGAGGCCCATCATCTGCACAAGGAGTTCGATGGCCGCGTGCTCATCGACGACCTTTCTTTCACCCTGCCGCGTAACGGCATCGTGGGCGTCATCGGCCCCAACGGTGTGGGCAAGACTACGCTCTTCAAGACCATCGTGGGCCTGGAGCCGCTGACTTCGGGCGAGCTCGAGGTGGGCGAGACCGTCAAGATCTCCTATGTCGACCAGAACCGTTCCGGCATCGACCCCGATAAGAACCTATGGGAGGTCGTCTCGGACGGCCTGGACCACATGATGGTCGGCGAGACCGAGGTTCCGAGCCGTGCTTATGTGGCGAGCTTTGGCTTTAAGGGCCAGGACCAGCAGAAACGCGCTGGCGTACTCTCCGGTGGCGAGCGCAACCGTCTGAACCTGGCGCTTACGCTCAAGCAGGGCGGCAACCTGCTGCTCCTCGACGAGCCCACGAACGACCTCGATGTCGAGACGCTGTCCTCGCTCGAAGCGGCGCTGCTCGAGTTCCCGGGCTGCTCGGTGGTCATTAGCCACGACCGTATGTTCCTGGACCGCGTCGCCACGCACATTCTGGCGTGGGAAGGCACCGACGAGAACCCGGGCAACTGGTATTGGTTCGAGGGCAACTTCGAGGCCTATCAGGCCAACCGCATC
>URVD01000036.1 GCA_900551195.1 uncultured Collinsella sp. | reverse complement strand
ACGGTCCCATGCCCCAGACCCGTGAGCACATCCTGCTCGCCCGTCAGGTCGGCGTTCCCTACATCGTCGTCTTCCTGAACAAGTGCGACATGGTCGACGATGACGAGCTCATCGACCTCGTCGAGATGGAGACCCGTGAGCTCCTCTCCGAGTACGATTTCCCCGGCGACGACATCCCCGTCATCCGTGGTTCCGCTCTGGGCGCTCTCGAGGGCGACGCCAAGTGGATGGACGCCATTCGCGAGCTCATGAAGGCTGTCGACGAGTACATCCCGACGCCTGCTCGTAACAACGACCTCCCGTTCCTGATGGCCGTTGAGGACGTTATGACCATCTCCGGCCGTGGTACCGTTGCTACCGGCCGTGTCGAGCGCGGTGAGCTCAAGCTCAACGAGCCCGTCGAGATCGTCGGCATCAAGGATACCCAGAACACCGTCGTTACCGGTATCGAGATGTTCCGTAAGTCCATGGACTTCTGCGAGGCTGGCGACAACGTCGGTCTGCTGCTCCGCGGCATCAAGCGCGAGGACATCGAGCGCGGCCAGGTTCTCTGCAAGCCCGGTTCGGTTACCCCGCACACCAAGTTCACCGGCGAGATCTACGTTCTGACCAAGGAGGAGGGCGGCCGTCACACCCCGTTCTTCGATGGTTATCGTCCTCAGTTCTACTTCCGTACCACCGACGTTACCGGTACGGTCAAGCTCCCCGAGGGCACCGAGATGGCTATGCCTGGTGACCACATCACCATCGAGGGCGACCTCATTCACCCGATCGCCATGGAGGAGGGCCTGCGCTTCGCTATCCGCGAGGGTGGCCACACCGTCGGTTCGGGCATCGTCTCCACGATCATTGAGTAAATTAGCTCTTTGATATAGCTGACTTAGAGAACCCGGCACTTATATGGGTGCCGGGTTCTTTTCTGCAATGGATATTGAGCCGTTGCTGGTGTCGAGAGGATCGATAATGGTCCTGGATGCACCGTCGATTAGATCTCGATGGCTTCATTGATGTGTTCCAAATATGAATGGATCCAGCGAGAACCAATTGATTCGAGGTTTTCATTGACAGCACTTACGTGGAGCTGATAAAGTAACAACTCGTGCCCGTACGGGGCGGAAATGAAAGGTTCAGGATACATGCGTACTCTAGTTACTCTTGCGTGCACTGAGTGCAAGCGCCGCAACTATACGACCACCAAGAACAAGTCGACCATGCCTGATCGTATGGAGATCAAGAAGTATTGCCCCTGGTGCCGTCACCACACGCTGCACAAAGAGACTCGCTAGTCTCTAGTCACATACGCCAGTAGTTCAATTGGTAGAGCATCGGTCTCCAAAACCGAGTGTTGAGGGTTCGAGTCCTTCCTGGCGTGCCAGTCATTATTCCGTAAGCTCCCAATTGGGGGCTTACGGTTTACTCATGTATAAGCGCATTGCGCGGAGGTAACCCAAATGGCCAACAAGAAGAACAAGAAGAAGGCTCAGCAGCCGGCACCTGCCAACAACGCTGCCGCCAACTCCAAGGTTGAGGCCAAGAAGGCCGTTGCCAAGAAGAACGAGAAGGCCGCGAAGTCCAAGAAGAACGAGAAGCCTGGTTTCTTCGCCCGCACCAAGAAGTATTTCGCTTCGGTGAAGTCCGAGATGAAGCGTGTCACGTGGCCCGATAAGAAGGAGCTCGTGAACTACTCGGTCGTCGTTTGCGCTTCTCTGATCGTCGTCGGCGTCGTCATCGCTCTGCTCGATGCTGGCTTTGGCGAGGCTCTTGCTCTGTTCTCTGGATTGAGGGGCTAAACCATGTCTAAGCGTTGGTACGTCGTTCACACTTACTCTGGATACGAGAACCGTGTTAAGTCCGATCTCGAGCATCGCATCGAGACCATGGGCATGCAGGACCGTATCTTTGATATCGAGATTCCTATGGAGCGCGTCACCGAGATCAAAGAGGGTGGCAAGCGCGAGACCAAGGATTCCAAGATCTTCCCGGGTTATGTCCTGGTTCGCATGGAGATGGATGACGATGCGTGGACGTGTGTTCGCAACACGCCCGGTGTCACCGGTTTCCTGGGCGGCAATGGCAAGCCCGCTCCGCTTTCCCGCGACGAGTACAATAAGATGACTCGTCGTCCCGGTAAGGGCGATTCGCCCAAGCGCACCTCGGTTGATATTCAGGTCGGCACGTCCGTCCGCGTCACCGATGGTCCGCTTACCGACTTTGATGGCAAGGTCTCCGAGGTTAACACCGAGGCAGGCAAGCTCAAGGTCACGCTGATGATCTTTGGCCGCGAGACGCCGGTTGAGCTCGACTTTAACCAGGTCGCTGTCATCGCTTAAGTTTTCGTCCGTTCGCGCGAGCGTGCTTCTTCTGTGACTGCTCATCTCAGGAGTGCTTCTAACACGTGCGTGCTTACGATATAGCAAGTACTTCACACTCGTGATTCGAAAGGAATGACCATGGCTGAGAAGAAGGTTGCCAACGTCATTAAGCTCCAGATTCCTGCTGGTGCAGCTAACCCCGCTCCTCCCGTCGGCCCCGCCCTGGGCGCTGCTGGCGTGAACATCATGCAGTTCTGCCAGGCCTTTAACGCCGAGACGCAGGACAAGAAGGGCGACATCATCCCCGTTGAGATCTCTGTCTACGAGGACAAGTCCTTCTCCTTCATCACCAAGACCCCGCCGGCGGCTCACCTCATCAAGAAGGAGCTGAACCTCAAGTCTGGTTCCGCTAAGCCCCAGGCCGACAAGGTTGGTCAGCTCTCCCAGGAGCAGCTCACCAAGATCGCCGAGATCAAGATGCCGGACCTCAATGCCAACGACATTGACGCCGCCAAGAAGATCATCGCCGGTACCGCCCGTTCCATGGGCGTCACCATCGCTGAGTAGCGATTTCTTATGGTAACGACGGGTGCTCCGACCTGGGCGCCCGTTAAATGTGTGCAATAGGGCACACGATACGATGTGGGAGGGCTCACGCCCGTTTAACCACAGGAGGTAATGCACATGGCTAAGCATGGTAAGAGCTATAACGCCGCTGCCGAGAAGATCGATCGCGCCACGCTCTACACCCCCCTTCAGGCTGCCAAGCTCATTAAGGAGCTCGACACCGCCAAGTTCGACGAGACCGTCGAGGCCCACTTCCGTCTGGGCATCGATACTCGTAAGGCTGACCAGAACATCCGTGGTTCCATCTCCCTGCCCCACGGCACCGGCAAGACCGTTCGTGTTGCCGTCTTCGCCGAGGGCGAGAAGGCCCGCGAGGCTGAGGCTGCCGGCGCCGACATCATCGGTTCCGACGAGCTTGTCGCCCAGATTCAGAAGGGCGAGATCAACTTCGACGCCGCTATCGCTACGCCGAACATGATGGCCAAGGTTGGCCGCATCGGTAAGATCCTTGGTCCCCGTGGCCTCATGCCGAACCCCAAGCTCGGCACCGTGACCATGGACGTCGCCAAGATGGTCTCCGAGCTCAAGGCTGGCCGCGTTGAGTACCGCGCCGACCGCTACGGCATCTGCCACGTGCCCCTGGGCAAGAAGTCCTTCACCGAGCAGCAGCTCGTCGAGAACTACGCTGCCCTGTACACCGAGATTCTGCGCGTCAAGCCCTCTTCTGCTAAGGGCAAGTACGTCAAGTCCATCTCCGTGTCTTCCACCATGGGCCCTGGCGTCAAGGTCGATCCCGCTATCCAGCGCGACTTCCTGGCTGAGTAACTAACAGTTACTGCCTGAGCAAAGCAAGCATTGCTAAAGAGACCCGGTTCTGCCTCGTGCAGGACCGGGTCTCTTGCTTTTGAGTCAACGAAACCACCACGAAGGGGACAGGCACCCTTGTGGTGGTTTTACTTGTGTTGTACTTTAGCGCGATGTAGTACTACCCGAGGCCGAAGGGAGCCCAACATGTTTAAGAACACGCAACAGCTCCTAGGCATAGCGCTACTAGATTGGATAGCGCGCTAGGGTTGTAATCTCGCTATAACGATTTGTTGTACCCGGGTGCGCTATCGTCTGCCGCTTTCAGGCGTGATGAGCGACACGGGTATTTTTCTATCTCTAGGCCTTCTCTCTCCTGAAAGCCATCTGTCATAAAACGGTCAATCAGGAGGAACATATAAGCCGCAAAATCACAATCTTTGACGCCACCCTGTGCGACGGTGAGCAGTCGCCGGGCGCCAGCATGAATACCGAGGAAAAGCTCTTCATCGCCCGCCAGCTGGTGCGCATGAACGTGGACGTTATCGAGGCGGGCTTTCCCATCTCGAGTCCTGGTGACTTTCGCTCCGTACAGGAGATTGGCAAGATTGCGGGCGACCGATGCACGGTATGCGGCCTGACGCGCGCTGTCGACAGGGATATCGAAGTGGCTGCAGAGGCGCTCAAAACGGCCCAGAGGCCCCGTATCCATACAGGGCTGGGTGTGAGCACCAGTCACCTGCGCGACAAGCTCCATATGACTGAGGAAAGGGCAATTGAGTGAGCGATCCATGCCGTCAAACATGCTCGCAAGTTCGTTGACGATGTTGAGTTTTATGCCGAGGATGCCGGCCGCTCCGATCAGGAGTTTCTGGTGCGCATTATCGAGGCGGCCGTAAAGGCCGGTGCCACGGTCGTGAACATCCCCGATACGATGGGCTACAACATGCCGTGGGACTTTGGCGCCCGCATCCGTGACCTGCGCGGGCGCTGCGGGTGCGGCCGGTCAGCGTGCGGTCGACGTGATGGAGTATCGCGAGTACGAGATTGAGCGCATTGCGCGCCAGGCATTTGAGGCGGCGCGCAAACGTCGCGGCAAGGTGACGAGCGTTGATAAGCGCAACGTGCTGGAGACGAGCCGCATGTGGCGCGAGATCGTGCATCGCGTGCAAGACGAGGAGTACTCCGACGTGGAGCTTGAGGACCTGCTCGTCGACAACGCCGCCATGCAGCTCATCAGTCGACCGGCAGACTTTGACGTCGTGGTGACGGAGAACATGTTCGGCGACATCCTGTCCGATGAGGCGGCTCAGATTACCGGATCGCTCGGTATGCTTGCCTCTGCCTCGCTGGATGATGGCGTATCGCTGTTTGGGCCGAGCGCTGGCAGCGCTCCTGACATCGCGGGGCTCGGCGTGGCCAATCCGCTGGCTCAAATCTTGTCGGTGGCGATGCTGCTGACCTACGCGCTCGACATGGGCGAGCAAGCCGCGTGGATCGAGAGCGCCGTGGCGCGCGTGCTCGACGAGGGCTGGCGCACCCGTGACATCGCCGATGTCAACACCCCGGCAGATAAGATCCTCGGCACCACGACGATGGGCGACAAGGTCGTCGCCGCGCTGTAGGCGATGCCGATTCAAGCTGTCAAATATCTCAATCTGTAACATCTAAGGGGCAAAATCGTTCCTACCTGTTACAGATTGAGATTTTCGGCTGAGCATCCGTGGTCTGTCTCGATCTGTAACAGCTAACCGATTATTTGGGCCCTACCTGTTACAGATTGAGACAAACCGTTGGGACAGGTCGGACGAGTCAGCAAAACCACCACAAAGGTGCCGGTCCCCTTCGTGGTGGTTTTTAGCGCAACGAGGTGTTCCCAGCCGACCATACGGGCGGCCTTGCGCTCACGCTGCTCGATGACAGCGCATCTTTAGACGCGAAGTGCGGAACCGGGTGCATATACGAGCCGCGTAGCGTTACGAATTCATGGGAATGACCGTATCGCCAATTTGTACGCTTGCAATCTTGTCTGTGTCACAAACTTGCGAGAACGGCCAGGTCTTGTGGACATCAGTGGTGCCGTTATCCAGTTTATTTGCGAAATAGCCGCTGTGGCTGGTTGCGTCCTCAACATGACCGTCTTTGAACGTCACGATGAGGGGTATGTTGCCAACGGCATCCATAGACTCCTCCATGTTTTGAGACATCTTGCCGCTGTTGTTGTCGTGTTCGATGGAACGATCTATGTTGTAGCGGACTGAAACGCCAACGCAGGATACGGTGGCCTCTTGAATCGTCGCCTTGGTGCCGTTAAAGTTGACCGATTTGGGCGCGGGAATCGTAACGGATGTATCTTCGTAATTCAGCTGGAACTTAAGATCCCATGGGCCCGTAAGTATTTTCTTATACTCGGGAAGCTCTTTGCCAGCACGTGGCACAACGAGAGAGTTGATATGCGTGCGGACGGTCCTGCCCATAAGGCCGGGTGATTCAACGCTGAACTGTGCAAAGTATTGAATGCTGGAGTCATTGGGGTTCTTGTCAATGAGCCATGATTGGCCTTGGCCGCCATGCTCGCCATCAACGTATACGTTTCCATCGACACTTCCGGCGATAGTTCCGTTCTCGCCCGGCTCGGAAAGCTTTTTCAGGGCAGCGGGATCGTCGAACGTAAGCGTATAGGCGATGGTAACCATATCCTTGTCGCCCATGATGGCGTCGGCGGTCACGGTGACTCCGTTGTTGGAGCAGCTAGCACCGACGGGCCGGCCAATACGGTCGATGATCTCGGTTTGAGAAGCAGGTCCGTCAAAGATGTCGGAAAGCATGTCAGAAGGAAGCGGCAGGACGCCTGTTGCCATAGCCGTGCCAGCGCCTCCAATGACGATAGCGAGGACTGCCGTTACAGCGGCAATGCGAGCGACTGTTCTTACGGGATGGCGGGCGATGCGCGGCTTGCGTCGCGTGCCATTAAAGTTGCTTTGAGCGGTCGCCGCATCGCTCGAGGCGACGGACTGAGCAATCGAGTTTGCCATGTGCTGCTTCGCATTATCGGTAAACGAAATGTGCTCCAGGGCGTGGCGATAGTCATTCGAATTCGTAGTCATTGTGGTCTCCTTTCAAGGAAAGCCGAAGTGACGCACGTCCGCGGCTAAGGTGCTGGGCGGTTGCAGCTGGCGTCGCGTGAACGGCGTCTGCGATTTCCCTGATGCTCATGCCTGCGTAGTAGTGCAAAAAGATGGCGATGCGCTGTGCTTGAGGCAGGGCCGTGACAGCGGAAAGAATGGCGCAGTCGCGTTGCGCGAATTCTTGCTCGGTATGTGTTACGGGTGCGCAGAAATCGGGGAGCGAATCGAGGTCGACAACCGGGTGATTCGCGTGCGTACGGCCGATATCGCGACATGCGTTCAGTGCGACTCGGATCACCCAAGCACGTTCGTGTTCGAGCGAGTCGAACGGTTGAGTGCGTTGGAGAATCTTGATCAGCGTGTCCTGGCAGATGTCTTGAGCGTCGTCAGCGGATCCAAGGGCCGAATAGCACAATCGAAGGATGAGGTCGGAATACGTGTCGACCAAGCGCTTTGCTTCCCGCTCGATCTGATCGGCATCGCATCGGAGCGTGCTATTGCGGTTACGGCGTGCAGGCATAGTGTCACCTCCAATTGGTCGTGGTGGATATAGGGAAGGCGTCTCGCGAGGTCCCTCTACATACAACACGGTCGAGACTGCATAAGTTGACAAAAAAAGACGGCACGTGAGCGCCGTCCTTACAAAACAATGAGTGTTCTCGTTAATTACACAAGCACCGTGATGGACAGGTCGGACGAGTCAGCAAAACCACCATAAAGGTGCCTATCCCCTTCGTGGTGGTTGTTGGCAGTTACCAGGGGGTTCTGGCGGTTGAAGACTCGATTGCTTCGTGGCGTTTGAGCTCGCGGCGCATGGTTTGCGAGTTGAGCCAAGCGGCCTTCCAACCGCGCGTGGGGTAGCGCGCCTCGTCAATTTCGATCTTGGTATAGCCGCAGGCGTTGACAATCTTCGTTCCGCATGGGTGTTGGCGCTCGCGTTGAAAGTTGGGGCCGTAGCTTTGGTGCACATGCCCGTGAATCATATAGTCGGGACCCCAAGACTCAAGAGCCGCATTAAAGCACTCGAATCCTCGATGCGGCAGGTCGTCCAGGTCGCCCATGCCTGCGACGGGTGCATGGGTAAGTAGAATATCGCATCCGTCTACCAGTGCGATTTTTCGCGATAGCTTGCGCATGCGTTTTGCCATCTCGCGCTCGGTATACATGTTCGCGCCGTCGCGGTAGCGCATGGAACCGCCCAGACCCGCAATGCGAATACCTCGGTACACATATACGCTGTCCTCAACACAAATGCACCCGCCCGGTGCATGGCGCGCGTAGCGGTCGTCGTGGTTGCCACGAACGTACACAAGCGGTTTGTTGATGACAGTGACCAAAAACTCAAGATAGTCCGGATCCAGGTCGCCTGCGGATAGAATCAGGTCAACGTCCTCAAAGCGCTCCTTGCGAAAGCACTCCCACAGGCATCGCTCTTCGGTATCGGCTATGGCAAGGATTTTCATAGGGCGCGGACCTTCGGCTCATCGTAGAGTTGCGGAATGGTGCCCACCACGTTGTCGGCCAGCCAGTCCATCTCGACGATTTGCGTGCTCGGCAGTGGGGGAAAGCCCTCGATCTGCACCACGCCGTCTTGGCTATGGAGCTCGCCGCCAAATGGATTGATGGAGCCCTCGACGATGCCATTGCGCAGTAGCTGAACAAGCTTGCGCGTCTGATAGGGCAGGCCCGGAGCGTAGCGAATGTCGATAACGCCCGAGCTCATACCATACCAGTAGTTGACGGCGCGAACCTGGCTGTTGTCACTGGTCTCATCCCAGGTGCCATGCAGCAGGCTTCGCACGATAAGCTCGTAGTAACGGCCCCAGTTCCATACCGGCATGGCGATGCCGACGACCTTGCCATCGACCAGGCGGTGGAGTCCGTAGGCCGTGGGGTCCTCCAGCGACTTGGACATGTCGACACCGGTCATAACACTCACGCCTTCGCGGCACATGGCCTCGGCAAGACCGCCGGCGGGTACATCGCCCCAGGTGAGGATTACCTGCGCGCGAGGGTCGAGCAGCGAGGCGCCGATGGCAAAGGCGTTGATCTCGCTAAGCGCGCCCGACGCAAAGACCGACGCGTGGTAGCCAATGCGATGGTTGTCCGCCATGCTAGCCGCAAGGGCGCCCAGGAGGAACTTGGCCTCGTACATCTTGCCAAAGTACGAACGGACGCTCTGGTGGGGAAGGCCGATAGAACAGTTAAGGAACCGAACCTGGGGATACTCAACGGCTGCCCTGAGCGTGTATTCCATCAGGCGGTGCGAGGTCGAGAAGATGACGTTAGCTCCATGTTTGACAGCCGTTTCCACGGCGGCGTAGAACACATCCGGATTATGACAGTCCTCGAACGCCTCGGTGCGCACGATACCGCCAAAGTGCTCATCGAGATACTGGCGCCCTTGATCGTGCAGGCTGTCCCAGCTCGACGTCGAACAGGGAAACTCGTGGATAAAGGCGATTCGCATGGGATTGGCAGTGGAGTAGACGGTCTTGCTCATAAAGAAGTTGAGCACGCCGGAGGTGGACTTGGCGGGCGCCTCTTCCTCATCGACACTCGGTGCCTCGACAAGATCGACCTTCTCCTCATCACTTTTGCCGGCAATGACCAACTCGCGCCAAATCTTGCACAGGCGGTTTACGACGATATCCGTCGGCGTATCCAGCAGGCGGTCCTGGTTGTACACATTGAGGTAGACGAGCATGGCGTCGGCGGGCGTAATGTCCAGGTGGTCGCCGCCCGCGCGAAGGTAGGCGCGCTTAAAGAGCAAGAAGGTGTGGCGCAGGTAGTCGACCTTTTTCTGCGGCCATTTTTCGATAAGGTTCTGACCGAGCATCTTGGCGAGTGTCTCGTAGCTTCCCTCACGCGAGAACTCGATCTCGTATAGGGGGCAGACGCGCCAAAACGCGCAGAACTCACCGTATAGGCGGCTTTCGACGGAATCCCATGTGCCGGGGTAGAGACGGGTAATCTTGGCCGAAACCGTCGGGGCGTCCAGGAATTTGAGGACGCTGACGCGCTTGTTGCCCTCTTGGACGTAAAACCGATGCATGAACTCGGTGACGATGATGGGGTCGCGATAGCCCTCGGTCACCTGGATGTCGTAGAGGTTGGACCACTTGCGGGCGAACTCGGTGCTAAATGGCAACAGGGGCATAAAGTTGCACGAAAAGGCAGACTGACGGCCCTTGGTAACCGTGCCGACGACCATTTCGAGCGGAATGTCCCGCAGGCCGATGTTCTCGCGCTGCCCGCAGGGAAGCTGGGCGACCAAGCTGTCGAGGTCCGTAAGGTACGGGTGCTCGCTTTGGCTGATGGCGCGACGGCGTCCCTGCTCGCCGCGCTTGCGTGCTTGACGATAGGCCTCTTCCATGGTGTCTACTCCCTTAGTCGTTTAAACAACGATATGAACCATGGTACCACGATGCGAAACCACCACAAAGGTGCCTGTCCCCTTTGCGGTGGTTTTAGGCGATGATGGGGGCGATGGCGCGGATGCAGGCATCGGCTGCCGTAAAGGTGGTGCTGTCGTCACTGACGATAAAGATGATCTTACCCTTAATGCCAAAGTCGCCGATCTCGCTAAAGAGCACGTACGGCTCCTTGTCAAAGCCAGAGATGGGAAGCACCGCGGCCTTGGTGGCGTCGGTAAGCTCATCTGCCAGCGCGTCCAGCGAGGCCCACTTAGACGTGTCCTTTACGGCAACGGGCACGGCCACGCGCCCAAAGGGCATCAGATGCACGAGCGTGTTCTTGGAGATGTTGGAGTTGGGGACGATGATGGTCTGTCCGCAGGCGTCCTCGATGGTCGTGTGGCGCCAGGTGATGTCTTGGACCACGCCCGACACGCCGCCGACCTCGATATTGTCGCCGGGCTTGATGATGCCCATGAAGGTCACCTGCATACCGCCGATAAGGTTCGACAGCGTGTCCTGAAAGCCGAGCGAGATGGCGATGCCGCCGACGCCAAGAGCGGCGACGAGGGCGTTTGCATTAATACCAAAACAGTTGTCGAGGATAAAGCTGCCGCCGATCATCCAGATGACGGCGCGTGTGATGTTGATGAAGATGCTCGATGCTGGGAGCGGGTTATCATCGCGGTTAAGCAGGTGGTGCAGGGTCTTGGACGCGATTTTGGCGGCAACGGCGGTGCCGATGGCCAAGATACCGGCCCAGATGATGTTGTGGACCCATCGTTGTGCAAAGAAATGAAGAATTGGCTCAAACAATTCCATGTAGGGAAAACCTCCTAATGATCATTCAACCATGATACCCACCAAAAAGCCCGTCCGATCACATCGGACGGGCCGATAAC
>URVD01000035.1 GCA_900551195.1 uncultured Collinsella sp. | reverse complement strand
AGGCCTGCCCGATATGGACGGCGTCAAGGTGGTGGAGTCGGTGCGCGCGTGGTCGGGCATGCCGATCATCGTGGTTTCGGCGCGCAGCGAGGACGCGGACAAGATCCGAGCGCTCGATGCCGGCGCCGATGACTACCTGACTAAGCCGTTTTCGGTCGAGGAGCTGCTCGCGCGCATTCGCACGACGCTCAGGCGCCTTTCGTATGCGCAAACGGGCGGCGTTGCCTCCGAGGGCTCGTTCGATACCGGTGAGCTGCATATCGATTTTGATGCTGGCATCGCCATGATGGATGGCGAGGAACTGCACCTGACGCCGATCGAGTACAAGCTCCTGTGTCTGCTGGCGCACAACGCCGACAAGGTGTTGACGCACCAGTTTATCCTGCACGAGATTTGGGGCACGGCGACCAAGAGCGACCTGGCGAGCCTGCGCGTCTTTATGGGCACGCTGCGCAAGAAAATCGAGTCCGACCCCGCGCATCCGCGCTATATCCAGACGCATGTGGGCATCGGCTACCGATTGGTCATCCAAGGCTAGATCGCCAACCACCATCCCAATATGAGTTGCGGTGAAATACGGTCTAAATTTGCCTAATTCCAGGCAAAGGGGGGTGCGGACAGAAAGTTGGACCGCGGGGCGGTCCGGACTGGAGGTTCGCATGTACAGCAGGGAGAAGGTCGAGCTCTTCCTCCTGGCGACGGAGGACGGCATGGGGCCCACTGCCGCCGCGGAGTTCGCGGGGGTCACGGTGAGCGCGGCCAAGAAGTGGGCGACGGGGCACCTCCCGCGCAGCTACACCGGCAGGGGCTGTAGAATCGTGGCGAGGGAACCGCCACGGAAGGAGGCCAGCTTGGGCCCCGACAAGTCGATCTACGCCCCGCCGGCGACCGGCCCGCTCGCCGGGCTCAACGAGGACCAGATAGAGAACCTGCTGCTCAGGGCGGTGTTGGCCGACCTAAAAGCGGAAGGGTGGGACCCGGCTTCGATCTCGAACAGGAGCAAGTGCGAGCTCGGCGAGAGATTGAGGCGGGCGACCGCCCTGCCCCTCCGCTCGATCACAGGTTTCTTGAGGATATCGAAGAGCTCCTATGAGTACTGGAGGCCCCGCGTCGCCGCGCCGCGCGACCGCGACGCCGACATACGCGACCGCGTGGTGCGCATCTTCCGCGAGGGCTCGGGGTGCTGGGGGTACCGCACCGTCTGGGCGCGCCTGCGCCGCGAGGGCGTCCGCGCCAGCGAGAAGCGCGTGGCCCGCGTGATGCGCGAGGAGGGCCTCGAGGTCGTCTACAACAAGAGGCGCGCCCGGGGCTACAGCTCCTACGCCGGCGAGGTCTCCAAGGCGCCGGAGAACCTCGTGAACAGGAATTTCCACGCCGACGAGCCCAACCGGCTGTGGCTCACCGACATCACCGAGTTCAGGCTCCCGGGCGGCGAGAAGGTCTACCTGAGCCCGGTCATCGACTGCTTCGACGGGATGCCCGTCGCCTGGTCGATCGGGCTGCACCCCGACAAGCGCCTCGCGAACTCGAGCCTGCTCAAGGCCTGCGCGGCGAGGCCGGCGGGCGCGCGCACGACGATCCACTCGGACCGGGGCGGCCACTACCGCTGGCCGGAGTGGATCGGGATCTGCGAGGAGAACGGCCTGGTCAGGAGCATGTCCGCGAAGGGCTGCAGCCCGGACAACTCGGCCTGCGAGGGCTTCTTCGGGCGCCTCAAGAACGAGTTCTTCCGCTACAGGGACTGGGAGGGCGTGACGGCCGAGGAGTTCATGGGGAGGCTCGAGGCCTACCTCGTGTACTATCGGGACGGGCGCATCAAGAAGTCCCTCGAGTGGCTGAGCCCGATGGAGTACCGCAGGAAGCTTGGATACGCCTAGGCGCGGTCCAAGAAATCGTCCGCACCCCCGACCGAGCCGTATTTAACCGTGCCGGTCTCGGTTGCCGCCAAGAAAACGAGCGGCATCAAGTCCTTGGCGCATCTCGATGGAAGCAAGACCATCGCGGTGATTGCGGGCTCGGTGAGCGAACGCCGATTGCTCGCAGGGGATCTGGAAATCTCGCCGGACGTGCAAATCAAATCGTACGGTTCTGCCGAGCTCTGCAAAGCCGCCCTCGCCAAAGGGTATGTCGACTGTTGGATGGCGGACGTTCAGTCGCTTGATCGACTTGTCGCCCAGTATCCCGGCCTTTACCGCGTGTTCGCTGACAACGTTATGACGGTTGACCTTGGCGTCGCGTTTAAGGACGGCTATGAGGGGGAGTACGTCAAAAACCTCAATACCGTGCTGTTCGAGATGGATCGAGATGGCACGATTGAGCGCATTGTGGGCAAGTACAAGGCAGGGGCGACGACGGACGGGCAAGGAGCGGAATCATGACAAATGATGAGCGCCGCTTGCGCCGAAAGGCATTAGTCACCGCGGCTATCTGCGTTGTGGTCAGCGCTGTCCTGTTGGGTCTGCTGTATATGGTCGGCACGCATCGCTGTCTCGATAAAACGCTTGGGTTTGGTCAGGAAACCATGGTGTTTTTAAAAAACGCCTGCGAAAAATATGACCGATATGAACAGGGAAGAAAAACCGAAGCGACGCACAATTTGGATGCCGCGCTCGAGTCGTTTTCGACGTTCTTGCCGTCTGATCACGTTGAAGTCAACGATGACCTCGTCGAGGAGTACGTCCATACCGAGCACCTTTCGGGAATGTTGGTCATGGACGCCGACGGCCATATGGCCGCTCATTACGATATTGATGGTCGCGATCCGCTGATGCTGTGGCGAGAGGAGCTGGCCTGTTCGTCGGTCGCATCGATGTATCGAGGATCCAAGGTGTCCTACTCGACGGTCGTTGAGCGTCGCGATGTCGACTTTGCCGTGAGTGTTGTTCCGTACGGTGATGGCGTAGCGCTGGGGTATCGATCGCTTGCGCCCGAGCCCGCCGATGATTATTCGTATACGATCGCCGACGTGCTCGTGAACAACACATTCCATCAGAGCCCAACGGTGCTCGTGATGCGCGATATGCAGATCGTTTCCTCAAACGATTCGAATGTCGATCTAACCCTTGCCCGGCTTCTTGCCGATAGCGGAATTGATTGGAAAGACGAAGGCTTAACACGTATCGAATATCGGGGAAGTACCTGGTATGCCGTGCGTGCGGCGTATGAGGACTATCGCCTGTTTGCGCTTTATCCCAAATCTGAGGTCATGTCGGGCAGGATTTCATTTATCGCTGCCGGCGTGCTGGTGTGCTTGGCGTTTTGGGTTGTAGTGCTGTTGGCGCGCAACATTGCCGATCGTCGCAATTTGGCCGAAAAGGACAAGCAACTCGGCATCATCAATGCTATCAGTTCCATATATGAGTCGACCTTCCTGCTGCATCTCGATACGCTCGAGATCGAGGGAATTAACATGTCGCCATCGGTGGCAAAGATATTTTCCGAGCACGCCGAGGTGTATGACTTTTTGACAACGGTTTGCCGAGACATCGTGAGTCCCGAAAGCCGCGAGGCGGTCATGGAGCTAATAGATATAAGCACGCTTCAGGACCGTATGGAGGGCATGCCGTACTTGGATGCCGAGGTACGAGATTGCCGAGGTACGTGGTATTCGCTGCAGGTTGTTCCACAGCGCCGCGATGAGCAGGGTCGACTGGAATCGGTCGTCGTGGCGACGCATAACATCTCGATGACAAAGCGCGCCGAGGAGCTTTCTTTCCAGGACAAGCTGACGGGACTTCGCAATAGAAATTACCTTGAGTCCCTTGGCGACGACCTGGTGAACGAGTCCCTGCCCGTGAGTGTGATCATGATGGACTGCAATTTCCTCAAGCGCACCAATGATCTCTACGGTCACGAAATGGGCGATGAGCTGCTACGGCGTACTGCATCTGTATTGAAGCGGACGGCAGGCGAGAAATTTGTACCCATGCGCGTTGGTGGAGACGAGTTCTTGCTGATTTGCCCTCACACCGATCGCGAATCCGCATGCAAAGTGGTGCAAGATCTTCGCCTCAGCCTTGCTGCTGCGAGCGATGAGGTGCTGACAGTCAGTGCGTCGTTTGGCGTCGCGACGGCAGAGACACCCGGATGTTCGCTGACCGAGATGTACCACATCGCTGACCACAACATGTATCAAGAGAAACGAAAAGTTCACGCTCGGGAAGCAGATTGCTAGTATTGCTACCGCCGGTTTGCGCATTGGGGAATGTTGAATCGGTGCCCGCGATACTTTATCGGTTCGGACGGGGATAATAGACGTCTGAAATTGCTTTACGAGAGGGGAACGCAATGATTAGTTTTGATTACAAGCCTCAGGGCGTATGCACTCGCAATATCCACCTTGACCTTTCCGATGACGGCAACAAGGTGATGGGCGTTGAGTTTACCGGTGGCTGCGACGGCAATCTCAAGGCAATCTCTAAGCTGGTCGAGGGCGCTCCTGCCGATCGCGTAATCGAGGTTCTCGCCGGTAATACCTGCGGTATGAAAAAGACCTCCTGCGCCGACCAGCTTACGCGCGCTATCGAGGCCGCTCGCGCCGAGATCGCCTAATGGGTATCGCCGACCACATCAAGAACGGAATATCGCGCCGCGGCTTTGTGCTCGGAGGGACTGCCGCGGGCGCTGCCACGGTGCTTGCCGGATGCTCGAAAAAACCGGGTACCAGCGATGATGCTGCCGGCGAGCCGCAGGTTATCAAGGACGATTCCAAAATCATCTCGATTACGGATGAGTACGAGGCAGTCGACATCGATCTTGAGCCGGCGGCGTCGTGGACGCTGCCTCTGGGTACGCTGCTGTACTACTGCGACGGCGATTACGCCGCGGCGATGATGGCGCCCGCATCGGCACTGCACGCCAACACGCTCGGTGTGCTCAACCTGGGCGATGGCTCGCTTACCACATTAATCGAGGATCCTGTCGAGGGCACGGGATATGCATTCTACGATGTCCGCGCCGGCGACGGCGTATTCGCGTGGGTTGAGATGAACTTTGCCAATTCATCGTGGAAGCTCTACGCTCAAAATCTGTCGGGCGCTTCGCTCTCTGGCGATGCGGTTGAGCTCGATCGAGGTGGCAAGGACTATGATCCGCCCCTGTTTACGGCGTTCGGGTCATCAGTCATCTGGTATAAAATGCCTTCGGCAGGCGGCAATAAAACGAGTAGTGATTCGTTTTGCTATCGTCGCTCGCTTGATGAATCCAAGGCCGAGACAATTTGGAAATCGACGGGCCGCTTTGCATCGGCCCCGCGCGCGAGCGACGGCATTTTGACCATCTCGCCGCGTGTCCGCAACGACGAGGGCGTCTACTACGGCATAACGGCAATCGATCTGACCGACGGCAACAACACCAAGCGTGCCCAGCTAGTCCTTCCCTCGTCAGTCTCGCCTTTCGAGGCCGTGTATATGGGCGATACCTTCGTGTTTTCTATCGAGGCGGCCTATAGTGGCGTGGGCAGCATGGGCAATATGGGCACGTATATCGGTAATGAGGGAGGGCCGTACCTCTTCCTGTCACGCGAGCCGCTCGCATGTGCGGCTGGCAAGAAGAATAAATACCTTGTTAAGGTACAGGCGTCGCATTTCCTGATCGACACCTCTGCCAAGACCTATGGCTCGCTGCTGTCGCCCGACCGCGCTTTGGAGTATGGCGATTATCCAGCTACGGCGGGAAAATCGGACTCATTCCTTACGTACGCCACGGTGCGCAACAGCCAGGGTATACCAGAGACGGTCACTGCACGCCTGTTCTCTCTTTAAGCTTAGAGGGGTTAAAAAGGCGCCAACAGGGGAATAAACGCGTTGTAATTGTGAGTACCGCCCGCCGAGCTGCCGCGTCATAGCGGCATCCGGCGGGTTCAGGTGCGTTAAAATGGGCTTGTTCTTAGCTAATTGAGACAGGGGGGGGCCGTGTTATGGCTTCAGATGCAAAAAAGATTCTGCTGGTCGAGGATGAGAAGGCAATCCGTGACGCCGTCGCTGCCTATCTCGAGCGCGAAGGCTACTGGGTTGTGGGCGTCGGCGACGGCCAGTCCGCGATCGAGGAGTTCGAGAAGCATCAGTTCGACCTGGTCGTGCTCGACCTTATGCTCCCCAAGATTCCCGGCGAGCGCGTTTGCCGCACCATTCGCGATACCTCGGATGTCCCCATCATCATGCTGACGGCTAAGGGCGAGATCGAGGACCGTATTATCGGTCTTGAGCTCGGCGCCGACGACTATCTGATCAAGCCGTTCTCGCCGCGCGAGCTCGTCGCCCGCGTTCGCGCTCTGTTCCGCCGTGCCCATCAGGCCGACGAGCCCGCCGTCGAGGTACTCGACTTCGGCGATCTGGTCATCGATATCTCGGGCCACAAGATCTTGGTCGAGGGCAAGGAAGTCGATCTGACGGCTTCCGAGTTCAAGCTGCTCACCACGCTCGCCCGCCATCCCGGCCGTGTGTATAACCGCATGGAGCTGGTCGAGAAAGTGCTCGGGTATGACTTTGAGGGCTATGAGCGCACCATCGATAGCCACGTGAAGAATCTTCGCGCCAAGCTGGGCGATGATCCCAAGAAGCCCAAGTGGCTCTACACCGTCCACGGTGTCGGCTATCGCTTCGAGGCTCCGGCCAAGACCGATAAGTCGGACGAGAAATAGGGAAATCACATATGACACCTGCGCGCTTTGAAATCGGACAAAAGCACAAGCAGGAGAGCGAGGCGGGTTCCAAGGCTAGTTGGAACACGCCTCGTTCCGATTCACGGCCAACGATGAGCTATCCCTCGCGCATGGCACTTGCTTTTGCTCTGACATCGCTCATGACAGTATTGGTGCTGGTGGGCGTTGTCTCTGTTGTGTGGGGCACGGTCTTTTCGGATTACACACGCTCCAATATCGTCGAAATCGCAAATTCCGCAGCCGAAAAGCTTGCGACGTCGTACGAGGAAAACGGCAATTGGACTGCGGGCGAGCTGCGCACGGTCGCGACATCGAGTTTGGTGTCCGACGATTTGGGCATGCAGGTCGTCAATAAAAAGGGCGTTGTTGTCTATGACGACTCGTGGCCTTCGGCAAGTGCGACTGCCGATGTGCGCGAGAGCGAATCGGCGTCTCGCAGCTCGAGAGGTAAAAAGGCCTCGCATAGCCCGGTTTCGTCGGCGCCCACCGACTCCGATAGCGTGGCCAACGTCGAAATCATAACGCCTTCCGGCCAGCATGTCGGACAGGTAAAGCTATGGGCCATCGGCTCCGATGCTCTGCTCACCAAGGCAGATTCTGCGTTTAGAGAGAAGACCTTTAACGCCATGGTCCTTGCCGCGGTTGTTGCAGTCTGTATCTCGGTCGTTATCGGATCGTTCATGTCGCGTATGCTCACCAAGCCGATTCATCGTATTACCAGCACGGCCAAACAAATTCGCGATGGCGATTTGTCCGCTCGCACGGGCTTGCGCGGCGATGACGAAATCGATCAGCTGGGTGAGACCTTTGACGAGATGGCCACTTCGCTCGAGAAGGATATGAAACACGAGAAACGTTTGACCTCGGACGTGGCTCACGAACTTCGTACTCCGCTTATGGCCATGCTCGCAACGGTCGAGGCCATGCAGGATGGCGTATATCCTACCGACGATGAGCACTTGGAGACTGTTGCTTCCGAGACGCGTCGCCTGGCTCGTCTGGTGCAGCAGATGCTCGACCTGTCGCGCATGGAAAACAGCACGGCTCCGCTCAACCTTGAGCCGGTGGACATGGTTCCTTTCGTGCGTTCCATCGTCAATGCCCAGGAGCGCCTGTTTGTCGACCGCGATCTGCGCTTGCGCTTTGCTGACGAGACCCAAGGTCACGACGATGTCGTCGAAGCCGATCCCGACATGATCACACAATGCGTCATCAATCTCATGAGCAACGCCATGCGCTACACCCCCGAGGGCGGTTGGGTCGTGGTGTCGGTGCTCAGTGACCGCAAACACGTCAGCATTGCCGTTTCTGATACCGGCATCGGTATTGCCAAGGATGACTTGTCGCGCATCTTCGGCCGTTTTTGGCGCGCCGATGCCAGCCGTGCCCGTGAGGCGGGCGGTCTGGGCGTGGGCCTCGCCGTGACTAAACAGATCGTCGAGCGCCATCACGGCTACATATCCGTGGAGTCGGAGCTTGGAAAGGGTACGACTTTTACGATTCATCTGCCTCGCGAGCACACGGCGGACGCGGCATCTACTACAATGGAGCACTAGCTTTTCGCTATTCGGTGAAGGAGGGGTTTCGTCCCTGCCGCTCCGAGTTTGCGAAAACGTGCGGGAAAGAACCCGCATTACTGTCGTATTTTGGTAAGGAGTGACTCACGTGACAACGATGGAGCGTCGTCCGGATTCCCGTGGCAAGGTTCGTGATATCTACGATGCCGGTGAAAACCTGCTGATGGTCGCCACCGACCGCATTTCTGCGTTCGACTTCATTCTTCCCGACGAGATTCCGTTTAAGGGAGAGGTGCTCAACCGCATCTCGGCATTCTGGTTCGATAAGTTTGCCGGCATCGTTCCCAACCACCTCGTTTCCATCGACCCGGCGGATTTCCCCGAGGAGTTTGCTGAGTATCGTGACTACCTCGCCGGCCGCGCCATGCTGGTTAAGAAGGCCCAGACGATTCCTATCGAGTGTATCGTCCGCGGCTATCTGACCGGTTCGGGCAAGAAGACCTACGACGAGAACGGCACCGTCTGCGGCATCCAGCTGCCTGAGGGCCTGACCGAGGCTTCCAAGCTTCCCGAGCCGCTGTTCACGCCGTCCACGAAGGCCGAGATCGGTGACCACGACGAGAACATCTCGTTCGAGCGTTGCTGCGAGATCGTGGGCGAGGATATCGCCACGCAGATTCGTGACCTTTCCCTCAAGATCTACAAGGCCGCTGCCGAGTACGCCGCGACCCGTGGCATCATCATTGCCGACACCAAGTTCGAGTTTGGTGTCATCGATGGCAAGGTCACGCTGATCGACGAGTGCCTCACGCCCGATTCCAGCCGTTTCTGGCCTGCTGCCAGCTACGAGGAGGGCAAGATCCAGCCCAGCTACGACAAACAATTCGTCCGCAATTGGCTCAAGGCCAACTGGGATATGACGGGGGAGACCCCGCACCTGCCCGCCGAGGTCATCGATGGCACGTCCGAGCGCTATCGCGAGGCCTTCCAGATCATCACGGGCTCCCAGTTCACAAGCATGAAGGAGAACGCATAAGTGAGTACCCGTAGCGCCACGAACAAGCGCACGCAATCCCGCGAGGTTACCGGGGTTGCGCGCAAGTCCGCCGCATCTGCTAAGCCTGCCCGTCAGGCAGCGAGCTCTGTCCGCGTCGTGCCGGCTTCGTCTAAGGCACGCCGCAAAGAGCTCGAGAAGGGCGAGAACCTCGAGGGCCTCTCTAAAGAGGAGAAGCGCGCCCGCAAGGCTAAGCAGCGCGCCAAGGAGGATCGCATCTACACGGTGTCGAATATCCTTCTCAAGCAGGATGAGGACTACACCAAGCGCCGCCGCATCTGGTGGGCCGTGCTCGCTATCGGCATGGTGCTCGTCGTGGCCATTTGGGCCTCGCTGTACTTCGCTCCCGCTGGCATGGTGTCCAGTCCCGTCCAGATGGTCGGCATCGTTTTGTCTTACGTCGTCATTCTGGGTGACTTTATCTACGACTTCGTTCGTATTCGTCCCCTGCGCAACATGTACCGCACGCAGGCTGAGGGCATGTCCGACAATAAGCTCAACGCCCTTATCGAGCGCGCGGCTGCCGAGGAGGACAAAAAGGACTCCAAGAAGAAATAGCGTTTGCATTCATACTTATCGCTAAGATATAAGGCGCGTCGTTTTTGCGGCGCGCCTTTTTACTGTTCTATAGATAGATGGAGTGGCACATGATTCGAGCTGCCCTGACGGTTGAAGAAGCTCTGGAGGGCATGAAGGCCCTGGAGCCCAAGATTAAAAACTATGCGCGCCTGGTCGTCCGCAAGGGCGTAAACGTCAAGCCCGGCCAGGAAGTCGTCGTTCAGTCTCCGGTCGAGTGCGCGCCGTTTGCGCGCGTGGTGGTCGCGGAGGCCTATGACGCCGGCGCCGGCCACGTGACGGTCATTTGGGCCGATGATGCCGTGACGAGGCTCACGTACGAGCATGTCGATAAAAGCTATTTTGAGCAGACGCCCGAGTGGAAGCGCCTGCAGCTGGATTCCCTGGCCCAGGACGGTGCCTGCTTTATCTTTATCGAGGGTGCGGATCCCGCAGCCCTCAAGGGCATCGATCCAGCCAAGCCGGCCGCGGCATCCAAGGCGAGGAATACGCAGTGCAAAGTTTTCCGCCGTGGACTGGATTACAACATCAATCCGTGGTGCATCGCCGGCGCTCCGGTCGTGGCTTGGGCGCGCGAGGTGTTCCCGGGAGACGCCGATGAGGTTGCAATCTATAAGCTGTGGAATGCGATTCTGCACACCGCTCGCGCCGATGGCCAGGACCCGGAGAGCGACTGGGAGCTTCATGACGCGGCGTTCGAAAAGAACTTACGCTTCCTGAATGACAATCGTTTTGACCGGCTGCATTACACCTCGGCAAATGGAACCGATCTGACGATTGGCATGACGAAGGGTCACGAGTGGGCCGGCGGCAAGGGCAAGACGCCCGATGGACACCCCTTCTTCCCCAACATTCCCACCGAGGAAGTCTTCACCTCGCCTGATCGTATGCGCGCCGACGGTATCGTGTACTCGGCCATGCCGCTCATTCACCACGGTAACAAGGTCGACGATTTTTGGATTAAGTTCGAGGCCGGCCGCGTAGTGGACTACGATGCCCGCGTGGGCAAGGCGACGCTTGCGAGCATCATTGACACCGATGAAGGTGCCGCTCATCTGGGTGAGGTCGCGCTTATCTCCAAGAACACGCCGATCCGCGAAAGTGGCGTACTGTTCTACGATACGCTCTATGACGAGAACGCTAGCTGCCATCTCGCGCTAGGTGTCGGTTTCCCCGAATGTATCGAGGGTGGGTATGACATGTCCAAGGAAGAGCTCCTGGAGCATGGCGTTAACGTCTCGAGCACGCACGTCGATTTTATGATTGGCACGGACGACATCGATATTACGGGCATTACGCCTGATGGACGTGAAGTTGTGATTTTCCAGAACGGCCAATGGAGTTGGGAATAGTCCCAGACCGTGGTACAATGCCACCCGCGGGCCGTTAGCTCAGCTGGCAGAGCAGGGGACTTTTAATCCCAAGGTCCAGGGTTCGAACCCCTGACGGCCCACCACACGATATCTCCTCTAAAGTCCGCCATAACGGACTTTAGCTTTGGGTCGTTAGCTCAGTTGGTAGAGCAGGGGACTCTTAATCCCAAGGTCCAGGGTT
>URVD01000034.1 GCA_900551195.1 uncultured Collinsella sp. | reverse complement strand
AATTTGTTGGTCTAGCCGGTTCGCTTGCCACGGTGCTTGGCCTCGGCCTGGTAGGCTGCGGCGGTGGTGCCGGCAAGGGCTCCGCTGCTGGCTCTGCCGCGGCCAAGGATGTGAAGGGCGCTGCGGAGTCCAAGAAGCTCGTGGTGGGCTTTGACAAGTCCTACCCTCCGTACGGCTTTGTGGGCGACGATGGCGAGTACGCCGGTTTTGACCTCGATCTGGCTAAGGCCGTTGCCGATAAGCAGGGCTGGGATGTCGATTACGAGGCCATCGATTGGGATGCCAAGGACACGCTGCTCAACTCCGGCGCCATCAACTGCATCTGGAACGGCTTTACCATGGAGGGCCGCGAGGACGACTACACGTTCTCCGAGCCGTATATGCTCAACGAGCAGGTGTTGGTGGTCAAGAAGGACGCGGGTATCAAGAGCTGGGACGATCTTGCCGGCAAGACCGTGATTACCCAGACTGATTCCGCTGCGCAGGATGTGCTCGAGGGCGACCAGAAGGATCTGGCCGCGACGTTTGCCACGCTCGATACCATCGGTGAGTACAACACGGCGTTTATGCAGCTCGAGAGTGGTGCGGTCGATGCCGTTGCCTGTGACCTCTCGATCGCTCAGTATCAGCTGGCCGCCAAGCCCGATGCCTATACGCAGCTCGACAAGCCGCTGTCCAGCGAGCACTACGCCGTCGGCTTTAAGAAGGGCGACACCAAGTCGGCCGATGCTGTAACCGAGTCACTCAAGGCGCTCTACGAGGGCGGCACGGTCAAGGACCTGTGCGATAAGTATTCAAGCTATGGTCTTTCCTTCGACAACTGGGTGCTCAAATAGCGGCTTTCCCAGGCACCCGATTTTGCCGTTCAAACCGTCGCTTGCGTACATTTAGTACGCGGCGCTCCTCTTTCACGGCAAACTCGGGCACCTGGAAAACCCGCTTTAGCATTGGGTTCGCTGTTCCGTTACTGTGAAAGAGAGCTTGGGTTGTCTATTCAGGTCATGATGCAGATGCTTGGCCAGGGATTCTTGGTCAGCTTGCAGCTGTTTGTGCTGACGTTGCTCGGGTCGATTCCGCTGGGAATTCCCGTGGTGTTTATGCGCATGAGCAAAATTGCGCCGCTTCGCTGGATCGCGCGCATCTATATTTCGGTCATGCGCGGCACGCCGCTCATGCTACAGATGTTTGCCATCTACTTCGCCCCGTACTACGTGTTCGGCATCTCGCTCACGCCCGATTCCAAGTGGACGGCGTGCGTTGTGGCGTTCATCATCAACTACGCCGGCTACTTTGCCGAGATCTATCGCTCGGGCCTGCAGTCGATTCCGCGTGGTCAATATGAGGCCGCCGAGGTGCTGGGCTACTCGCGTCTGCAGACATTTTTGTACATCGTGATGCCGCAAGTTGCCAAACGCATTTTGCCGGCGATGGGCAACGAGATCATCACGCTGGTCAAGGACACGTCGCTGGCATTTGCCATTGGCGTGGGCGAGATGTTCTCGACGGCCAAGGCACTGGTTGCCTCGCAAGTGAGCATGGTGCCGTTTGCGATTGCGGCGTTGATCTACTGGGTCTTTAACTTTGTGGTCGAGATACTGCTGGGCGCTGCCGAAAAGAAGCTGGACTATTATCATGACTAACTCAGTGATGAAAATCGAAAGCGCGCGTAAGGCGTTTGGCGGCAATGAGGTGCTCAAGGATATCTCACTCGAAGTCAAGCGCGGTGAGGTCGTGGCGATTATCGGACCTTCGGGCGGCGGTAAGTCTACGCTGCTGCGGTGTGCCACGCTGCTCGAGACACTCGACGGTGGCTCGCTTTCGTTTGGCGACCTTGCGGTTGCGACGGATGTGGGATCGGGCGCGGTCTATGCGAAGGGAGATGTTCCCAAGCAGGCGCGCTCGCGATTCGGCCTGGTGTTCCAAAATTACAACCTGTTCCCGCACTATACCGTGATGAAAAACATCATCGACGCGCCGATCCGCGTGCTTAAGCGCCCGCGCGAGCAGGCGGAAGCTCGTGCGTATGAATTGATTGCTCAGATGGGGCTTATGGGCAACGAGAATAAGGTTCCGTGTGAGCTTTCGGGCGGTCAGCAGCAGCGCGTGAGCATTGCCCGCGCCCTAGCGCTCGACCCGGAGATCCTGTTCTTTGACGAGCCGACCTCGGCACTCGATCCCGAGCTGACGGCCGAGGTGCTGCGTGTCATTAAGGACCTGGCGGCGCAGAATATGACGATGGTAATCGTGACCCACGCGATGCAATTTGCGCGCGATGTTGCCGACCGCGTGGTCTTTATGGACGGCGGTCGCATTGTCGAGGAGGGGTCTGCCGATCAGGTTATCGGCCATCCGCGCGAGCAGCGCACGCGTGAGTTCTTGAGCCGTATCGAGGGGTAGGCTCAGGTATTTACTCAACTATTAATTGAGGCGAAGCCGCCGCAGGTCTTACGGTCTGTGGCGGCTTTTTGTTTGCATCGACGGGGTTCAATAATCGCCTCACAAGCTTGTCTCTTCCTCTCGCCGCCTGTATTCATGCGTGCGCCGAAAGGTATGCATGGACAGCTGCCCGTGAGGGTAGGGTGGTGGCATAGGACATTGGAGGGTGAGTCGGCTCGGCTGCCGACCATGCTGCTCCCGGGATGGCACCGACCGCGAACTCTCCCCGTTGGCGTCGCGCATTGCGCGCGGCCCTGCAAGGAGGTCATCATGGGTGCTCCCAAGACCGGTAACGTAAGGAACGTGGTGCTCGTAGGCCAAGGCGGGGTGGGCAAGACTTCACTCGCCGAGGCCATGCTCCACCTTTCCGGCAAGACCGCCCGCCTGGGCGGCTACGACGGCACCAAGCCCACGCTCGACTATGATCCCGAAGAGGTCAAGCGTGCATTTTCCATCTCGACGACCATTGCGCCGATAGACTGGAAGGGCGTGCGCATCAACGTGCTCGATGCCCCGTGCTATCCCGATTTTATCGGCGACGCCTATGCCGCGATGAGCGTCTGCGAGACGGCTCTGTTTGTGGTCGACGCCGAGGCCGGCCCGCAGCCTACAACGGTTAAACTCTGGTATGCCGCCGAGGACCTGCGTCTGGCGCGTGCGGTGTTTGTAAACCGCCTGTCGCGCTCCGAGGCCAGCTTTGCGACCACGATGGACCTGCTGCAGGAGCGCTTTGGTACGCGCCTGGGCGCCGTGACCCTTCCCTGGGGCGAGGGCGAGGACTTTGACGGCATCATCGACCTGGTGCGCATGAAGGCGCGCCACTGCAACGGCGCCGAGGCCGTTGAGTCGGAGATTCCCGAGGAGTATCGTGCCCAGGCCGAGGAAGCCCATGACCATCTGTGCGAGCTGGTGGCCGAGGCTGACGACGAACTGATGATGAAGTACTTGGAAGGCGAGGAGACGCTGACGCAGGAGGAGCTTGAAGGCCTGCTGTCGAAGGCGATCGCCGAGCGCATCTTTGTGCCGGTCTTTGCGGGCGATTGCATTAAGGAGCAGGGCGTCAACTCGCTGATGGACGACATCGCCACGTACTTCCCGGCGCCGACCGACTACGGCGAGATGCCGCTTATCGACGGCGATTCGCTTAAGATCTCGAGTGACGATGATCGTCCGGTGGCGTTTGTGTTTAAGACGCTGGCCGATCCGCAGCAGGGTCGCATCAGCTTTATCAAAGTACTGACGGGTACGCTTGAGCCGGGCCTTGAGCTGATCAACGCGCGTACCCGCAAGAGCGATCGCCTGGCTCACCTGTATGTGATGTGCGGCCGCGATATGACCGAGGTTGGCCATGCCTATGCCGGCGACATCATCGTGGCGCCCAAGCTGGCTGCCGAGACGGGCGATACGCTCTCCATTACCGGTAAGGTCGAGGCGGCGGCGTTTAAGTTCCCCAACTCGCAGTACCGCATCGCCATCGAGGCCGAGAATCGCGGCGACGAGGAGAAGCTCTACACGTTTATCGAGAAGGCCTGCAAGGCCGATCCAACCATGAGCATCGACCGCGACGAGGAGACCGGCCAGACCATTATCTCGGCGGTGGGCGAGGCACAGGTTTCGGTCCTGCTCAATCGCCTGGAGGACCGCACCAAGGTCGCTGCCAAGAGCGTGCCGATCCGTATTCCGTATCGCGAGACCATCCGCCGCACGGCAAGTGCCCAGGGTCGTCATAAGAAGCAGACTGGCGGTGCCGGTCAGTATGGCGACTGCTGGCTGCGCGTTGAGCCACTCATTGGGCCCGACGGCACGAGCGATGGCTATGAGTTTGTGGACGAGGTCGTAGGCGGCCGTATTCCGCGCTCGCTGATTCCCGCCGTGGACAAGGGCGTCCAGGAGACCATGAAGGACGGCATTATTGCCGGCTACTCGCTTACGGGCATTCGTGTGGCTGTGTACGACGGCTCGTATCACAGCGTCGACTCCAACGAGATGGCGTTCCGCGCGGCGGCTCGCATCGGCCTGCGCAAGGCATGCGCCGATGCCGACCCGGTGGTGCTGGAGCCCATCGAGGAAATCACGGTGACTATCCCCGAGAGCTACGCCGGCGCCGTGATGGGCGACATCTCGGCCTCGCGTGGTCGCGTGACGGGCATGGAGACCGATGAGCGCGGAGATACCGTGGTCATCGCCCAGGCGCCGCTGGCCGAGCTGACGGATTATTCGACGCGTCTGCGCTCTATTACGCGCGGCACGGGCGACTTTACCATGAAGCCCGCGGGCTATGAGCAGGTGCCTTATGACGTTCAGGCCAAGCTGGTCGAGCGCTATGAGGAGGGCCGCGCCAAGTAGCGTGTAGTTTTGTCTGCAATGTAGGTGCTGACGAAAAGGCCGCCCTGGGTAACCGGGGCGGCCTTATTTGATCCCTTGGGGACGGAGGAAAACGGATCATTTTTTGGGTTACGGGAGGCGCGGTCGGCCCTAGTCTCCCGAGGCCTGATTGCGGCCGGTGGCGTAGTCGATCTGCACATGCGGCTGCAGGTTGTAGCAGTACACGTGAAAGCACAGGGTCTTGCCGTGGTCCTCGATTGATTGTGCTTCCAGGCGAACGCCACGACAGACGAGTTCCTCTTCGTTGTACATGGGCGTGACACGGTAGAGCACGTGGTTGCCCGTGTCGTGGATGTAGCCGAGAATCTGCTCCTCGAAAGGCAGCATACCCGTCTCGTTGAGATAGCGCGTACCGGTGAGGAGATTTTTGCGGTTGGCGTTTTCGCCGCAGAGCGACCAGGCGATAAGGTGGCAGCGGTTGTAGAGGCTCTGACCCGGAATAAAGTCGTAGCGCTGCTGGTGCCATCCGGCGGGGTGGATGCGCGAGATATCGCCGCGCTTTCCCTGTCCGAGCGACTCGGGGCCTACGCAGGCGAGCGCTTTGCGAGTGCGGCCCAGGCTGTCGAGCTTGGAGAATTTCTTAAAGCAGCCCTCTTCGGTGGCGCGATCGTATTCATCGAGTGTGAATGACGGCGTGCCGAGCGGGTGCGTGCTGTTGGCGCGAAGGGCAACGTAGGGGTTGCCGGCGTAGTCGGGAATGCTGCTGAGATATACGCCGCGGGCGCGGTCGAGATCGGGGTTTTCGACCTCGTCGATGGGGGTAGTGGAGCTGTCCTCGGCAACGTTGCCGTTGAAGCGCCGTCGCCGGTGTCGGTTGCGGCGGAATCGGAGCCATCGCCAGAGTCTTGGCTATTTTGAGAGTCCGAGGAACTCGCTGTTCCCGATTCGAGCCGGGCAACCAGGTCTGCTTCGTCGTCGGTGCGGTTGGGGCTCTCGCTTTGCTTCTCGGCCAGAGCCGCCGCCTGCTCGTCGCTTTGCGGCGAGAGCAGCTTGGACGCCCCGTCGAGCGATCCCGTAAACAGCGCAAACCCCAGCACCACGGCGGTGCCGATGGAAAGTACTTGCTTGTAGGCGGATTTGCGCGACATGGGGGCTCCTGGGTAGTCGGTTGCGAATCTACCAGTCTAGCAGGAGCCGACAGGGGCCGTTCTGTCGAACAAATACTTAAGATTTGGGACAAACACTCCTGATTTATTTGTCCCGCGGTCTAGATCGAGGTGGAGTCGAGCCAGTTGAGCTTGCACTCGAGAATGCGCTGCTCGCCGGGTTGGCTGCTGCCGTCAAGCAAGGCGAGCAGCATCTCGGCCGCCTCCCTGCCTTCCTGGTCGACGGGCTCGATGATCGTGGAGACGGTCGGCGTGGTGAGGTTGGTCCAGTCTTCGCAGTTGAGTCCCAAAAGACCTATTTGCTGCGGAAGTAGATGGGCCATGGGTTGGAGGGCCTTGTAGACACGGGGAAGCGCCCATTGGTTTTGTACGAAGATGAGCGTGCGCTTGGCGGGGTTGAACTTGTATTTAAAGTATTCGGTGAGCTCGTTGATTGACGGCTTGTTGTGATCGATGGGGATGGCTTTGTAGAGCTGCCCATTCGCGGCCAATGCCTCGGCATATCCCTGAAAACGTTCCATGCGAGTGCGCATTTCGGTCATGTTGGCGGCGATGGAAAAGAAGTCTTCGTAGCCGGCGTCGAGAAGCGCCTGCGTGGCATTGTACACGCCGTCGTAGAGGTTGGTTTTGATCCAGCTGGTGCCTGGGCTGTAGATGGCCGCGTCAAAAAAGACGACGGGCTTGTCGGCGCGCTTGATGCGGTCGTGGACTGCCTTGAAATTTGCCGTGGGCTGGATGATAAAACCATCGACGCCCAGTGAGAGCATTTTGTCGACATACATGAGCTCGGTCTCGGGGTTAAAGTTGCTCGTGCAAACGACCGTCTGGTAGCCCGCGGGGAGCATGACCTGCTCCATGCCGTTGAGGACGAGGCCCGCCCATTTGTTGGTGTTATCCAAGATGATGATGGCGATGACGTGGGTTTGCTTGCCGGTGAGCGTTTGCGCTTGGGCGTTGGGAACGTATCCGAGTTCCTTGATGACGCGCGCAATCTTTGCCTGCGTCTTCTCGCTAAGCTTTTCTCGTTTGTCGTTGAGGTAATACGAGACGCTTGCCGTCGAGGTTCCCGCCTCTCGAGCGACGTCTGCGATCGTAACGCGCTGTTTTGCCACAGCGACTCCTTCCGACAGATGAGCATTTTCCAACATGATGACTTTGAGTCTTGGTGAGGGATGCGCTTTGGTGAGCGACTTTTCCTTTCATATGAGTATGCAACAAATGCGGTATATGGGTGGGGTCGAAATTTGTGACCGGCATGCGCATCTGCCGTCTACCGAGAAAATCAAATACTTCTTGACTTTTGAAATCGAGGGTAAAATCGCAGGATTCATTTTTAGTTAAACGCATAACTAAATAGCGTAACCAACGCTCTGACCTGCGCGTTTACCGAAATAAACTGGCATTAAGAAAAACGAGCACCTATATTGGTCTTGTCGAAAAGACAGCAAGTCCAAACGGCAGGGGATGCTCCGGAGGCCTCCGCAAACGGTGTCTTGCGCACGCAACTCTATGAAAAGAGGGAAGTAATGAAGATCGTAGGCGTTGCCGCCTGTACCGTGGGTATCGCCCACACGTATATGGCCCAGAAGGCGATTCAGGATGAATGCTCCGCTCGTGGCATCGAGTGCAAAGTCGAGGCTCAGGGTGGTCTGGGTATCGAGAATGAGCTCACGCAGGAAGACGTTGATTCCGCCGACCTGGTGCTCGAGTCCGTCGACGTGGGTGTCGAGAACGAGGACCGTTTTGAGCAAAAGATGGCCGAGGGCAAGTTCCTCAAGGTCGGCACCTCGGATGTAATCGCCGATCCGGTAAAGATTATCGACCAGGCTGTCGAGATCATCAAGGCGACGGGCGGTGCCGTTGACGCGTCCAAGGCCGAGGCCAAGGCAGAGAAGAAGGCCGTCTCCGCTGCCCCGCAGGCCCCGACACCGGCGTCCAAGCAGTCCATCTTTGCCGATCCTGGCAAGACGCTGCTCAATGCATTCAATACCGGTGTTTCCTATTTTATCCCCATCGTCGTTATCGGTGGCGTGTTCCTCGCCTTCTCGTTGGCATCCGGTACTGCCGGTGCTAGCGGTATGGAGGTCACCAACCCGTTGATGGTGAGTCTTAACACTATCGGCATGGCCGGCATCTCTATGATGATTCCGGTGCTTGCGGCATACATCGCCTACTCGATGGCCGGTAAGCCCGCACTTGCCCCCGGCTTCGTCCTGGGCTACTTGGTTAACAACGCCGTCGTCACCCCGAGCGGCAACAGCGTTTCGACCGGCTTCTTGGGCGCCATGATCATGGCTGTCATCTGCGGTTACTTTGTCCGCTGGATGAAGACCTGGAAGGTCAACAACACCATCCAGACCATCATGCCCATTCTGATCATCCCGATTCTGACCTCGCTCGTCCTGGGCATGGCTTACATCTACATCTTGGCCACGCCGCTTGGCTTTGTGATGGATTGGCTCACCAGCGTGCTCGGCAGCCTGCAGGGCGGCTCCGCCGTCGTCCTGGGCTTGGTCATTGGCGTTATGACCGCTTTCGATATGGGTGGCCCCATCAACAAGACCGCTTCGACCTTTACCATGGCCATCATGGCCTCCGGCATCTACGGCCCCAACGGTATGTTCCGCGTCGCCGTCGCCATTCCCCCGATTGCTTGCGGCCTCGCTGCGCTCATCGCCAAGAACAAGTTCGATGGCGCTGACCGTCAGATGGGCATCTCTGCTCTGTTCATGGGCTGCATCGGTATTACCGAGGGCGCTATTCCCTTCGCGGTCAAGGATCTTGGCCACACCCTGCCCGGCATTTGCATCGGCTCTGCCGTGGGCGCGGCGCTTGCCGCCTTCCAGGGCATCGACTGCTATGTTCCGCATGGTGGCTTTATTGTCGCCCTGGCCACCAACAACGTCGCGCTGTTCTGCCTGGACATCGTGATTGGCTCCTTGGTCGCCGCTGCAATCCTGATTGCCATGAAGCCCACGCTCGATAAGCAGGCCAAGTAAACCTTTAAGGACTCCGGTTGTGCGGAGGGATGGATTTGACTCCGCACAACCGCCCCTACACAACAAAATCCATCCGCACTGATAGGGCCCACATCTGGGTCCCAGGGAACTTTTGTCAAAAATCCTCTGGAGAAGGAGAACAAAATGTCCAACCTCACCATCCGCCAGGCCGTTCAGGGCATGCTCAAGCTGCAGGACAGCGGCGATCACGCAACCATGGTCGGCATTGGTCCCATGAGCCCCAACCTGATTCAGGCCGTGTTCGAGCTTGCCAAGGACGAGGATTTCCCGCCCATGTTTATCGCTAGCCGCAACCAGGTCGATATGGACGAGATGGGCGCCGGCTACGTCAACGGTTGGGACCAGACGCGCTTTGCCGCCGACATTAAGAAGGTTGCCGACGAGGTGGGTTATACCGGTCCGTACTACCTGTGCCGCGATCACGGCGGTCCGTGGCAGCGCGACGAGGAGCGTAACGCCCACCTGCCCGAGGACGAGGCCATGGAGCTCGCCCGCAAGTCCTTTGTCGCCGACATGGAGGCAGGCTTTGACCTGCTGATGGTCGACCCCACCAAGGACCCCTATCAGATCGGCAAGGTTATTCCGCTCGACGTGGTGCTTCGCCGCACGATCGATCTTATCGACTATCTTGAGCAGTACCGTCGCGAGCATAACCTGCCCGAGGTTGCCTATGAGGTCGGTACCGAGGAGACCAATGGCGGCCTGACCTCCACCGACAAGTACGAGGAGTTCATTTCTCAGCTGCAGCCCGAGCTCGAGAAGCGCGGCTGCCCCATGCCCACCTTTATCGTCGGCCAGACCGGTACGCTCACCCGTTGGACCGAGCAGGTCGGTCATTACAACTTTAAGAATGCCCGCGAGCTCGCCGACATGGCCAAGCGCTACGGCGTGGGCCTGAAGGAGCACAACGCCGACTACCTGGACGACGCGACGCTGCTCGAGCACATCCCGGCACACGTGACCGCTTCCAATGTCGCCCCTCAGTACGGCACCGAGGAGACCCGCGCTTACCTCAAGCTCTGCGCTACCGAGCAGATTCTGGTCGACAACGGCCTGTGCGACGATCCCTCCGATCTGTATCACACGCTGCTGGTCAAGGCCATCAAGACCGAGCGCTGGCGCAAGTGGATGACCGGCGACGATGTCAACCTGCAGGTTGACGACATTCTGGCCGACGACGAGCTCAGCCTGAAGATTCTGGATGTCTCCGGCCACTACGCGTTCAACGATCCCGAGGTCAAGGAGCAGGTCGAGAAGCTCTATCGCAACCTCGCTGCCCAGGACATTGACGGCAAGCGCTTTGTGATCGAGCACATCAAGCGCCCGATCAAGCAGTACGTCGTCGGTCTTAACCTCAAGGGCGTCACGAGCCGCATCGAGAAGGCTCTCTAAGTAGCTTTTCCTACACGACGCCGGGCCTGGGGCATGTCCCAGCTGCAGGCCCGGCACATAGGACAAAAGGACATCCCCTTTGTCCTATTTTTTGAGTTTTGGATTCCTTAGAAGGAGTTTGCACCATGAAGTTCTTTATCGATACCGCCAACCTTGACGAGATCGCCGAGGCCAAGAGCTGGGGCTGCCTTGCCGGCGTCACCACCAACCCGTCCCTGTACGCCAAGACCGGCGGCAAGCTCGCCGACTTTGAGCCCCATATGCTCAAGATTGCCGAGCTCTGCGAGGGCCTGCCCGTGTCTGCTGAGTCCACCGCGACCACTGCCGAGGGCATGATCGAGGAGGGCAAGCGTCTTGCCGCCCTGGCTCCCAACATCGTGGTCAAGCTTCCCGTGTGCGAGGCCGGCCTCGCCGCCTGCCGCGCCCTGGCCGATGCGGGCGTGCGCGTCAACATGACGCTTGTTTTCTCGCCGACGCAGGCCCTCATGGCCGCCAACGCCGGTGCCCGCTACATCAGCCCGTTTGTCGGCCGCTTTGACGACATCGCCGAGGACGGCATCTCGCAGCTCGACAATGTCGTGACATGCATCAAGAACTATGACTGGACCGGCAAGAACGTCGACGACACCGTCGAGATCATCACCGCTTCGGTCCGCACGCCCAACCACGTGACCCAGGCGGCTCTTCTTGGTGCCGACATCGCGACCGTGCCCATGGCCGCTCTCAAGAAGTGCCTGCATCACCCGCTGACCGACCAGGGCCTCGCCTCTTTTGAGGCTGACTGGCAGAAGGTCGTCGCTCAGGCTTAACGACCGGGTTGCCCTCGGCATCGCGCCATCCGGTGCCGGGGTTGTTCTCAAGAGAGGAATTCGTATGACCAACCAGGAGCTGGCGAAGGTCGCCAATGAGGTCAGGAAGGGTGTCGTGACTGCGGTTCACGCGGCCAAGTCGGGACATCCGGGTGGATCGCTCGGTGCAGCCGACATCATGACGTATCTGTACTTTGAGGAAATGAATATCGATCCTGCCGACCCTCACAAGGCCGATCGCGACCGCTTTGTGCTCTCCAAGGGTCACGCGGCGCCGGGCCTGTATTCGGTGTTGGCAAATCGCGGCTATTTTCCCGTCGAAGAGCTCGAGACGCTCCGCCATATTGGCAGCCGACTGCAGGGCCATCCCAACATGAACGATACCCCAGGCATCGATATGTCCACCGGCTCGCTCGGTCAGGGCATCTCTGCTGCAGTTGTCGAAAGCCTTGTTTTCCTCTTGTACCGCCTGAATAGTTTCTTCCAGTTCATTGA
>URVD01000033.1 GCA_900551195.1 uncultured Collinsella sp. | reverse complement strand
TTATCATCCGTGTCGCCATCCACAAGAAACGAGCCCGCGTCTCCGGGGGACACGGGCTCGTAAGCACTACATGGTAGGGGCGGTGGGACTCGAACCCACAATCCTTGCGGCGAGAGATTTTAAGTCTCCTGCGTATGCCAATTCCGCCACGCCCCCGTGAGACTAGAAGTCTAGCACAAGCCGTCCGTTACGCGTTGACGGCCATCGAGTGCTGGCCTGACTTTTCCAAGTACTCGGCAAACTTGGCTTCGTCGCCCTTGTTCTGGTACTGCAGGGCCAGCAGGTACTCCAAGCGGCAGCGCTTGACCGGGTCGTCGCCGACATCCTCGAGCATGCGCTCCAGTTCGGGAATGTCGTTGTGGCGCTTGAGGATCATCGTGTCGTACATCAGCTGACACTCGTGTGCAACCGCCTCGGCTTGACCGCCCTCAAAGCCCTTGATCTCGTGCAGCAACTCCTTGGACTTTTTGCGGTCCTCCTGGCCAACGTAGTAGTTAAAGGCCTTGATCACCAGATCGACGCGCTGCATCTTGGGCAGGTTGAGCCCCAACAGCAAATCGAACATCTCGTCAGCGCGCTTGTGGTCCTCGCGCAGCAGATAGGAGTTCAGGCGCAGGTAGTCGCGGTTGTAGCGCGGGTACAGCATGCTGGTGAGCTTGGCGTCGAGCAAACGATCAAACTCGTCCCACTGCTTGGCGGCCATCAACTGCTGCAGGCGTTTAAACGTAGTGCGTTTTTTGACGCTAAAGAACACCGACACGGCGATGCAGATGATAACGACGGCGGTCCAGAGTGTGCGGGAATCGGGCATGTTAGGGTCCTTAGTCGCTCATAAAGCGAGCGGTATGACAACACGTACTAGATGTATTATACGCAGCGCGCAAGCAAACTGGCATAAAAGCTCATCGAGGCTGAGTGCCATCGCTCGCTGCGGTACACTTACCTAAAGTAAACCATGAAGGGAGACACTACCTATGAAGAAGATCGTTTTGGCTTGCGGTGCTGGCGCTGCCACTTCCACGCTTGTTGCCCAGAAGGTCGCCACCTTGCTCGACGCCAACGGTTACGCCGACAAGTACGAGATCGTGCAGTGCGCCATCTCCGAGGCCAAGGACTACTGCGACGAGGGCGCCGATCTGCTGATCGCCACCACCGTTGCCCCTGAGGGCCTCACCTGCCCGTACGTGAGCGGCGTGCCCTTCATGACCGGCATGAACCGCGTCGCTGCCGAGAAGGCCGTCCTCGACGTCATGGCTCAGTAGGCGCTGACTGTATGAGTGAGCAGAACGCCAATCCGGTCGAGCTCTTTGGCATGCGCGTTGCCCATGTGGGCATTAACGCCACCGACCCGGCAGATGCCCTGGAGATCGCGGAGCTGTTCTCGACGATGATGGGCCTGCCCGTTATCGAGACCCCGGTTTCGTACTTTAACGATTCGCTGATCGAGGTCATGAAGCAGAACGGTCGTGGCACCAAGGGCCACATCGGCTTTGCCGTCAACGACATCGATGCGGCCGAGAAGTGGTTTGCCGAGCGCGGGCTCGAGGTCAACGAGGAGTCGCGCGTGCTGCTGCCCGACGGCGGCACTAAGCTCGTGTACTTTAAGCGCGAGTTCGCCGGCTTCGCCGTGCACCTGTGCCGCGAGTAGCGCACGAGCTGCTTTAGTTAGCAAAAAGGGATAGGGCCGTATGGCCTTATCCCTTTATTTATGCCGAGGGATCGACTTTTGCAACGGTCAAAAAACCGAAGTCTAATACTTTTCCGAGAAGTGAACGAGACAAATCAGCCCCCCCCGAAGCATCGACACTTTAAGGGCATCGTTTCCTGCAGTTTCGATGCTGGAATCCTGCGATTTTGCGGCCGAAAAATGCGGATGCTTCGGGGGTCCGAATATGGTCGTTCACTTCTCGGGAAAAGTATTAGACCTCGATCCACGAGGGGGCATCCCTACCGTGGCAGGCGAATCGTAAAGCGGCTGCCGACCCCTTCGACCGAGGTCACACCGATGACACCGCCATGGCTATCGACGATCCACTTGGCAATGGCAAGCCCCAGACCCGAGCCCTGCGCGCCGGCATCGCGCGCGTTGTCGGCGCGGTAGAACCGCTCGAACGCGTGAGCTGCGGATTCCTGGTTCATGCCGATGCCCTCGTCCTCAACACTTATGTCGATCGTGCCCAAGCCCGCATTGGGCGTTATGCCAAATGTGACGGTCGTTCCCGCATCCGAGTACTTGGCGGCGTTTTGCACGATCACGCGCAGAGCCTGCTTCACGAGCGCCACGTCGACGGGCGCGTCGCAGCGCGGGTCGCTGGCAAGCAAGGCGTCAAAAGCCAGCCGATACGTGTGCTCGGCATCGATCATCTGCGACTCCTCGCATACCTCGCCGACCAGTGCGGCCAGGTTGGTATTCGCATGCCGCAGGGCCGTGCGTCCGGCATCGCCGCGCGCCAAAAACAGCAGCTGCTCCACGAGCTCCTGCATGTGCTCGCTTTCGGCCTTGAGCGAGGCGATGGACTCTGCCAGTACGTCCGGGTCGTTTTTACCCCAGCGGTCGAGCATGTTCACGTAGCCCTGAATCACCGCGATGGGCGTGCGCAGCTCGTGGCTCGCATCGTTGACAAAGCGCATCTGCTGCAGCTTGGCCTCTTGCATCTGGCGCAGCAGGCGGTTGAGTGCGACCTCGATGCTTGCCAGGTCGGCGTCGCCGGTGGTGACGCTCGGCGAGTCGACGCTTGCGCGCTCGATAGCCTGCTCCAGCGTTTCCATCTTGCCGCCGGAGAGCTGCATACGGCCGAGCTCGTCCACGCGCAAGGCAAGGTCGTTGAGCGGCGCCATGGTGCGGCGCACGCGGCGGGCGCCGCCGAGCATGTTGAGCACGCTGATGACCTGCCAACCCATAACGACAAGGTAGAGAGGCCATAGCGCGACGAGGTCCTGCGCGAGGGGGAAGGTCTTGGTGGTACGCGCAAACTCGACGGTATAGGTGAGCGTTGTCAGGTCCCAGCCGCGCGCGGGCGTCAGCGACATGCTGCGAACGGTGGCGCTGGGGATCCATCCTGCGGTAAACGCGCCGTTGGGCAGCGTCCGGTTGTATCCATAGACGAGGATCGCCGCCGCAATCACCATCAGCAACAGATCGAGCCAGACGTAGCTCATCAAGCGGCGCCACATATAGCCCCAGTTGATGGCGCGGGCGATGGAGGTGACGCGCTTGGCCTCGGCGTTATGCGCGGCAGACATAGCCCACCCCGCGCACGGTCTGGATGATGCGGGCGCCGCCGGCGTCTTCGATCTTGGCGCGCAGGTGCGCGATGTGCACGTCGACGTTGTTGGTGTCGCCTACGTATTCGTAGCCCAGCGCCTCGTGCGCGATGCGCTCGCGCGTGAGCACGGTGCCGGCGTGCGCCATAAGCAGGGCGAGGACGTCGAACTCGCGGGCCGTGAGCGCGATGGGCGAGCCGCCGACCGTGACTTCGCGGCGGTCGGGGTCGAGCGCAACCGAGTCAACGGTAAGCGCGGCGTGGGAGGGCGTGGCAGCGGTCTGGGTCGTGTCGGTTGCCGGGGACATTGTGGCGATACCGGCGCCCGCGCCGCCTGCCGCGCCCGCCCCAGTACCGGCGCCGCCAACGCCCGAAGCCGCCCGCACGGCCTCCGAGCGCTTCAGTGCCACGCGGATCCGTGCGAACAGCTCCTCAATCGCAAACGGCTTGGTCAGGTAATCGTCGGCGCCGGCATCGAGCCCGGCAACCTTGTCCATCACGGCATCGCGCGCGGTGACCATAATCACCGGCACATCCTTGTGCTTGCGGACACGTCGCAAGACCTCCATGCCGTTGAGCTGCGGCAACAGTACGTCGAGCAGAATCAGATCGTAGTCGCGCTCCAGCGCCAGGTCCACGGCGGTGCGGCCGTCGGCGGCGTGCTCTACCTGGTAACCCTCGTGCTCCAGCTCGAGCGTCACAAAGCGGGCGATTTTCTCCTCGTCCTCTACAATCAGGATTCGTGCCATACGTGCCCCCGTCTGCGATTACTTGTCGTCGTTGAGATTTTGCTTGATGTCGTCCGCGGCGTTGGCAGCGCTATCCATAAGGTTGTTGATGCTGCCGGGCACGTCGCCGTCGCTGTCGATGCGGTAGCGCATGCCAAAGAACAGGCCAATCAGCATCAGCCATATCGTGGCGCCCCAGGCAAACAGCGCGACGATGGGGATCAGGATGGGAATGTTGAGGATGATCGCATCGCGGCGCGTGGCGATAAACTTGGTGTCCAGACTCAGGCGGAAGAGCTTTTTGAGGTACTCCCGCACGCTGTCCATCTTCTTGGAGAAGTCGGTCTTTTCGCTCGACTTTTCGTAGGCGGCCTGCGCGGCGACCATCTCGGCAGAGGGCTCATCGACTGGTGCGGACTCGGTGGCGGCATGCGCCGATGTGGTCTGGGTCTTGCCCTGCGACTCAAGCCAAATGATGGCGTCCAGAACGTTGCCGTCGGCGGCGTCGAGCGCGGCCTTGGCATCGGTATAGCTCACGTTGCACTTGGTGCGGATAGTTTCAACTTTTTCGAGGTCGTCCATGACCTGTCCTTTCGTTCGATGGGCGCGACGCCGGGCGATCTACCCAGGCGCGAGCGTTGTGTTCGGCGGCCTGCGTTGCACCGCTCCGCCCTTGGTCGAACTCTATAGTGCAGGTTATAGATTAAGCGATTCTTGAGCCAAGATTAATGTTGGATGAGTTTTTGGGTGGCAGTGAGGAAGGGAGAGGTGCCCTTCTAGGTGGCTAGCAGCGAGGTCTAATACTTTTCCGAGAAGTGAACGAGCTAAATCGGACCCCCGAAGCATCGACACTTTGAGCGTGTCGTTTCCTGCGGTTTCGATACTGGAATCCTGCGATTTTGCCGATGAAAAATGCGGATGCTTCAGGGGTCCAAAAACAGACGTTCACTCCGCGGAAAAGTATTAGACCTCGATAGCGGGAGATGGGGTGCCGATAGCAAGCTGGGGCCAGAAATGGGATAAGCAAGACGTACGGATCGCATGAATCAAAATCACGTTGCAAAAGTATGAAAATATCCTACAATTGCAACATGAAGTACTTTAGCAACATAACGGCGATAAGCGAGCTTTCCGAGAGCGAGGGCGTGTTTACCACAGCCCAGGCGGCTCGCATGGGCATCTCTCGAGATGCGCTGGCACATTCATGCCGCGCAGGGCGTCTTGAACGGATATGCCACGGCGCCTACCGGATGTCCGGAACGCAGCGCCGGGACACCGACGAGCTCAACGCTTTTTGGAAGCTCACCAGTCCCTCCCTTTGCGCGTGGGAGAGAAAGCGCCAGTGGGATGGCATCGCCGTGAGCGGTACGACTGCGGCGAATCTGCAGCAAATGGGCGATTTCTATCTGTCCCCCTACAGGATGACCGCGCCCACGCGTATCAATACAAGAAACGAATCCCTTTCTTTTGTAAAGCGCGAGATTGCTGAGCGGGACATCGTTTGGCTCGACGGCCTGCCGGTAACTAAACCCGAGCGCACGCTTGTCGATCTTTGCCTCGATTGCGAGGATCCCTCATTAATTATCGATGCCTATCACGACGCGCTTGGACGTGGACTCGATATACAACGGCTGAAGGATCTTGTAGAAGAGAACTCTAAAACCGCCAAACGACGCGAGCTGATGGCGCCTTTGCTGATGGTACTGAACGGGTAATGCGAAACGGAGGACATGGTGAAGTACAAAACGCCTGCCGCATTGGAGATGGCTGTTAGGAATGCCGCAAGAGAATCACCAATGGATACTAATCGGGCAATCGTTGGTTTCTACTTTCATCGCTTCCTATGTCGCGTTTTTTCAGAAGATGACTGCCGTTTTGTGCTTAAAGGTGGTCAAAGCGTCCTGGCGCGAACGCTCGATGCGCGTGTCACAAGAGATATTGACTTGGTTGCTCAAGAGGAGAGCCTCGAAGAGGCTGTTGCCGATCTGGTGCGGGCGGCTTCGATTGATCTGGAGGATTTCGTTTCGTTTGTCTTTGATCGTGCAGAGCAGATCAAAGAAGAAGATGAGTATCGGTGCGGTGCTAAGGTATGGTTCACCCCCTTTATGGGAACCAAGAAGCTACAGCCAATTTCAATTGACTTGGTAATTGATGAAGTGCGGGGACTTGAGCCTGAGGTTCTCGCGCCGATCGATCGTTTGAATATCGAGGGGCTCCCAGTCTGCGACTATCGAGTATGCCGAGTGGAGAGCGCCCTTGCAGATAAATTGCTCGCAATGATAGAGATGCATGAGGGCCGTGCCTCTTCGCGAATCAAGGATATAGTCGACATCTTGGTGTACGCGAAAACTTGCTTCATCGATGGGGCTACACTTATCGAGAGAGTCGAGAAAGAAGCGTCTGTCCGCAAGGTGGCAATGCCGGAAGAGTTCGTGGCGCCTCTCTGGTGGAAACAAAATGGTTCTGCGCAGTATGTAAAGATGGCTAGGCAGGCGGGGGGACTTGATCTCGCGGGGAGTATCACTGGAGCAGAAGAGGTCGTCAATCGGTTGTATGCTCCGTGCTTCGATCGTTCGGAGAATGTGCGCAAATGGAATCCCCAGACTACGGGATGGGAGTAGCCCAGACAGTTAAGCCGGCGGCAGGAGCTGGTCCCGCCGCCGGCTTGGGGCGTTACTGCTGCCTATGTGTTACTCGCAGATTTGGTCGAGCACTTCGGTGATGGTCTTTTTTGCGACTTCGAGGTTGCGCTGGGCTTGGGCGACGGCAGCCTCGGCTTGTTTCTTTGTTTCTACGACCTCGGCAAAGCGATTGATGGATTCGCTGTACTCGCGCGTGCGCGGGTCGAGCGCTGGCGGGACTTCGATCTCGAACAGGTCGTTAGGGCGGATGGCGCGGATGCTGGCTGCTTCGGTTAATGCTTGAATCAGCTGTGCCCCATGGCCTTCGGTAAGGTATCCAACGATTATCTCCGAAAACACTACGCGCTCCTCTTCGGTCATCGTTTGGAACGACGGGCGAATGACGGTGGTGTTATGCGAAGCAACTAGGTGTTGCTTCGCGTCATCGGCGCTGACGACGAGCAGGTTGGACGCGCCGTAGCGACCCAGCATGCGTGGCATGACGATATCTCCAGCGCGGAGCTCATATCGATCGAGAACGCTGGGGTTCACCTTTACGATTTTGGAATCCGAGCTATTTGCACTCTCTACAGCATATGCGGGTAGAAGGTTGCCATCTTGAAAATCCTGAGATGAGATGCGGCGTACCTCGATTGCATCAATGTCGTTTGATGTGGTGCTCTCGCGGGGCATAAATGGAGCTACTCGCGTAAAAGCGTCACCGAGCGTAGCCCTGTAGTTTCGGGTGAGGCTGATAAGGCTGATTTTGCCTTTTGAGAGGGCTGCGCGATGCAGCAGCAATTCACGCGTGGCAAAAGTGGACGTTTCGATAGGCGTTGATCTGGGCGTATTGGTATCAATGCGGGCCCAGTCGGGGGAGATGGAAAAGGTGATATCTGAGTAATACGATGTTTCTGTCACATATCGAAAACGCGGCCCGGATTCGATTGCGCTGCGAAATGCAACGCTGCGATTTCCTGAAGACAATATGAGAAGCGCGCTTGTCATGTAGGGCCTGGGTTCAGAAAGTGGCAAATACACGACGCTCTCGATGAGTCCTTCGCGTATCAGGATCGTGCGCGCCTGCTCGGCTTTATCGAGTAGGTCGGCGGGCAGCACTACGGCTGCGCGAGTGCGATTCGAAAGGGCGAGCGCATACAGACACCAAATAAAGGGACCCCAGTCACAGAAATCGAGGTAGCCGGGCTCTAAGTAATCGATCAAGGCGATACATTCTTTTTCGATGTCGTGTTTGCCCGTACGGTAATACCCCGATGCGTCGATAAACACCGGAGCCGCATCGCCATTGCCCGCGCCCTGCCTGCCGGGTTCAAGCTCGCAAATATCGGGTACGCCGTTGCTGTTCAGGCTGAAACATTCACGAAGCGCCTTACAGTCGATGGCGCCAGGCAGACGGACGGTGAGTAGACGGCTGCCCTGCTCCAGATTAAGCGCGCGTGAGAGGGCGGCGGCGGTGAGACGTGGCAATGATGTTGTTTCACGCATGTATAGAGCCCTTTCTTCTTAGTGGGTTATATATTAGCAGAAAATTTTGATAATTTCTAATGACGAGAACAGAGCACTGTGCTATTCTCGAAGTAATCCAAAACCAACTCAATACAAACTGCTTGATGCAATCGCTACACAGCCTTTAGGTAAACTGCGCTATCAAGCAGGGTGATTTCACTAACGAAGCTACAGGTTAGGTCGATTGTCATCGTCCATGCCTCAGACCATTCTAAAACATAGAACAGACTTATCGACAAACATCCGCAACCGGATAGGAAGAAGCATTCATGAAGAATGAAGACAGCATTTACGAGGTGTTCCTCAACACGATCGACGAAGATCTCCGCAGCATGTGCAAAAAGAACGGGAAGGCAGAGATGCCGTTTCCGTATCCGTACTGCGGCGAGCAGGATACCGAGCGCTTGGCCAAGGCACTCGTTGACGTGCTGGAAAAGCACTCGCCCGATATTCCCGGGCTGGTGCCCGAGCAGTATCGAGACGATGTGCACGAGGCCCGCGAGCTTTTGGCCGCAGCGTCGCTCGCTTTGTTGTCGCTGTATTTTCCCCAGCGCGATAACTGCGCGCACTGCATGGCCATCTTAATTGGCATGTTTGAGCACGGAAGCAATCCGCGCTTTAAGTCGAGCGGTGTGCGCATGTTCGAGCAGGTTACGACAGGTATGAAGTACTCGTCTGAACAAGGTGGATATATTCTGTCTCGCTTTGTGCGAAGCATTGACTACAAAAGACCCTGCGACCACGTGCATCGCGATGGCTCGCGCGGTTTTACGGCGGACGAGGACGATGCCGTCATGTTTTATAAGCGCTATCTCAAGGTGCAGAGACACGTATTCGATACCAGTCCGCGTTTCAACTTTGAGCTATGCGTCAAACGCCCGTTTGAGGCTCTTTCGGACAATCGGGAGAACTTTTATTGCATGGAGGAAAAGATGGAAATCGATTTGGCAACTAAGGTACGGGAGCTCCAGGACCGCTACACCCTCAACTTCGCTCAGGCCAAAGAGTATGACCTGCTCGACAAGCTGATGATTGATGCATTGCTTGCATATCTGCGCGACGGGTCAGTCTCAATCGCGGCGCGCGAGAGCTATGTGGCGCAAACCGAGCGTCTGATTGACGGTGCGGTCAAGTTGCCGTGTGCGACGAGCCCCAAGGAGGGCGCAGACGTCGACCGTATTTCCTAGCAATCACGCAGAACTATCGACAAGAAAGGGGCCGTGCATTGTCGGTCATTAAGATGTACGGCTACGAGGCCGCGCAGCAAACGGAGTATCAGACCAAGAAGTGGGCGACCAAGGAGGAAATGCAGACGCTGTCATCCGGCGATGAGCAGCGCGATGTGATCTTGGCGCAAGGTGCCACGGTGGCTTTCTACGAGGGCGACAAGCACTGGGAGACGAGCGTGTCCAACAATGTGTTTGCCTTTGGCGGTACCGGCAGCGGCAAAACGGCGAGTTTCATTTTGCCCAACCTGCTCAATCACCACGAGTGCTGCTATGTGGTCACGGACACCAAGGGCGAGCTGCTGCGCCGTACGGGGAAGGGCTTCGAGGAGGACGGCTACGAGGTAACGGTTCTCGACACCATCAATCCCGAGCAGTCGTCCGGGTACGATCCTTTGCGCTACGTGATGGATGTCGAGGATATCCCCACCACAGTGGCGTCAATCATGGAGGGGGTCGATCCTGACAGGCGTAGCTTTAGGGACGATCCGTTTTGGGACAATGCGAGCGATCTGCTACTTCGAGCGATTATTGGAATCCTGTTCCTCTTAGAGTGCCTTGCCGGCACATTTGCGCCGGACGGGGATCCCGCAGCTCCGCGACGCTATCTTAAGATGAACAACGTCTTTAAGCTGGCGGCACTCATCAAGGTTACGGGAGATGGCGAGGGACGATTTCCGCTGGATCACCTTGTGGAGCAGGTGGAGTCCAAGGAATTTCTTGGCAAGTATGATTCTGCGAACGCGGACCTGTATGGCGTTGAACAGTATCGTGATTTTCGCGGGGCAGCCGATAGAACGCTTAAGAGCATTCTGATCACGCTTAACGCGACCATCTCGCGGCTTAAGACCCCCCAGCTCATGCGCGTCTTTGAGAAAGACGAGATGCGCCTCGACCGTATCGACGAGGGCAAGCGCGTAATCGATCTTAAGGTGAGCGACAACGACTCGACCAATGCATGGCTTGCGAACGTTGCCCTTAAGCAGCTGTTTAACCTGGCCCAGCGCCGCGCTGATTCCAACCCCAGCGGGCATTTGCAGCGCCACGTGCAGTTTATTCTGGATGAGTTTCCCAACGTGGGCCGCATTCCCGATTTTGAGCGGAGTATTGCGACCGTGCGCAGCCGTGGCATTAGCTTTTTGATGTGCGCGCAATCGCTGAGTCAGCTCGATGGTGCGTACGGCAAATCCGCAGCGCTTACCATCCTCGATAACTGCGACAGCTTGATCTATATGGGCGGCGGCAGCAACATCGCGACACAGGAGTACATAAGCAATCTGTGCGGCGAGTCGGTTCTGGGCACCAATTACGTGGGCGCCGAGCGTACTGCCGTCGATGTGCGCGGTTGCGTGATAACCCCGGGCGAGGTGGGGCTTATGCCGCGTACCGACTGCCTGGTCAAAGTAACCGGCATGCGCCCCTTCCGTGCCAAGAAGTATTTTTGCGGCGACCATCCCAATGCGGCCAAGTGGCTGAGGGATTAGTCCTTGCAGCTTCGCGCGCTCCATCTTGCCTATTTGACCGCACGGCTTCCATTGGCCGCTAGCCGTGCGGCCTCGTTTTACTTCCTTACCGATTCCGTTTAGAAGGGAATTACCATGTCCGTTATGTATCGTGAGCCTAGCATTATCAAGAAGTCCAAGGACGGTCGCGTTGCCGCCGTCGATATGGCAAGTGAGCTGCTTAACAGCCGCGTGCTGCTGCTGGAAGGCGAGGTCAACGATGTGACCTGCAATGGCCTTATTAAGTCCATGCTGGTGTTGGAGCATCAGAGCGCCACCGAGCCCATCACCCTCATCATCAACAGCCCGGGCGGTAGCGTTACGGCGGGGCTGGCGCTCATCGACACCATGCAGTCGCTCGACTGCCCCGTGATCACGGTGGGCGAGGGCGTCGTGGCCTCGATGGCCGCGGTGATCTTGGCCTGCGGCGACCACCGCCAGGTATACCGCCACACGCAAGTGCTCATCCACCAGTTGATGGGCGGCACGGGCATGGCGCAGCAGACCGATATCGAGATCGTGGCCCAGCACACGGCGGCCATGCGCGCCGAGCTGGACGAGCTGCTGGCCGAGCATGGCAACCTGAGCGCCCAGGAGTTCCACGAGCTCACCGAGCGCGACTGCTGGTGCAACGCCAGGCGCGCTCTGGAGTTGGGTCTGGTGGACGAGGCGATTGCTCCGAGTAAGAAGGCGCTCTAGCGGGGCTCATGTCTTGTGGGCATATAGAGCGGGGCGAACGATCGCGTAGTTTAACGGCCAGAAAGAGGTTGAACATGAGCAGGATTTGGGATGTCGACGGCATTGAGTGGGAAGACCTGCCCACCGTGAGCGACCTGCTGTGCGCTGCGGACACAAAGATCCTGGCGCGCGAGGTTGCCCTGCGATACGGCGGCAAGCCGGACGGCCGCGGCCGTGGCGATAGCGAACG
>URVD01000032.1 GCA_900551195.1 uncultured Collinsella sp. | reverse complement strand
GAAGGGGGAGGCCTCGCGGCCTCCCCCCTTTTTTGCGTTTACGGGTTTTGTCTCACATAGTAGCTTTGTTTTATAACCCTCGTTTGTCGCATCTTCTGTGAACGGGCTACAATAACTTAGTCTGTGCGATATGGAGGTGAACATGGCTGAAGCTGGTATCGGCGTTGATATCGTCGAGATTTCCTGTATGAAATCAATTCTTGAAAAGACGCCGTCGTTTGCTCGGCGTGTGTTTACCGAAGAAGAGCGCGCGTATTGCGATGCATCATCGCGTCCCGCTGCTCACTATGCCAGCCGCTTTGCTTCGCGCGAGGCGGTACTTAAAGCTCTCGGCACGGGTTTTAGTCAAGGCGTGGGTCGCAAGGATGTTTCGGTAAAGCGTGATAAACTCGGCAAACCGAAGGCTCTGCTTTCTGGTCGTGCTCTCGAAATCGCCCAGGATTTGGGTGTTGTCGAGGTCGCTCTTTCTATTACCCTTACGGGTGACTTGGCTGTCGCTAATGCCATTGCAATCACCGAGGATGCTCGACCTAAGCCTAAGGAAGAAAAGGTGAGCAACAAGAAACGCGTTGCGCAGACATTTAAAGAGGCTCGCTCTGTTTTAGATGAGCTTGAGCAGCTGCAGAATTCAGCATTGACGGAGCACTTGGGCGATGCTTCGCAAGATACGCTAGGAGCATAGATGAAACCGGTTTTGAGTACCGAAGAAGTCGTTCGTCTCGAGGATATCATCGAACGCGAAGGGACTTCGAAGGCCGAGCTTATGGAGCTAGCGGGTGAGTTTGCCGCCAACGAGGTCTTGAAGCTCAATCCCGATCGGGTTCTCGTTCTGGTCGGTTTTGGTAATAATGGCGGCGACGGTTGGGTTGCCGCCGATATCTTGAGCCACAAGGGTGTGGACGTGGATATCGTTTCTCCGGTTGAGCCGGATGAGATTCCTGCTGCTCTGGCACGTCATGTTGCTCGTCGAACTGCCGGCCGCGATGTGCACGTTTGCGTCGGTCCCTCGCGTGACGAACTCGAGGTTTTGATCGATAAGGCGGATGTTGTTGTCGATGCCATTTTTGGTACCGGTTTCCACGGGAATCTGCGTGCGCCGTTCTCCATTTGGATTCCTACGGTCAATGAATGCGCCGATTGTGTCGTATCCATTGATGTCCCCTCGGGCCTGAATGCAGAGACGGGCGTTGTTGATGACGACTGCATTCGTGCCGAGCGCACGGTGACGATGATTGCGCCCAAGATTGGTCTGTATAGCGCTGATGGTCCTGAGTATGCTGGCGATTTGATCTGCGGCAATCTTTACGACCGTCTTGACGAGGTCATCGATGATGTCGACCACGCCGCCGAGATTGTCGAGCCCGGTGACTTAGTTGATTACTTTGCTCCGCTACCATCGAATATCGATAAGTATTCCCGTGGCTCCGTGCTTATTGTCGCCGGATCTGCGCAATATCCTGGTGCTGCCATTATGGCGGCCAAGTCTGCAGCTCGCGCGGGTGCTGGTTACGTGGCAGTCGCGGCTCCTGACGCCTGTGCCAATCTCATTCGCATGGCACTTCCTTCGATTCCGGTCTTTGCTATTCCGTCTGATTCCCGCGGCTCCTTTGGCGCCGCTGCGCGCATGACGGTGTGCGAGATCGCAAAGAAGTACAGCTGCGTGCTGTGCGGTCCCGGTATGACGACGTCTGCCGGCGCTATGCAGGTGGTTTCGGGCTTGCTCGAGCTTGATGTACCGCTAATTTTGGACGCCGATGCACTCAACTGCCTTGCTAAGATTGCCATTGACGGTATTGATAGTAACCCCGAGATGTATCGTCGCGAGCAGCCGTTGGTTATGACGCCGCATTATCGTGAGCTTTCGCGCCTGGTTGCCGGTGACGAGGTGAACGACCTTGGTACCGCGATTGCGGCCGCGCAGAAGGTTGTCTGGGCTGCAGGCTCCGACAATCTGGTGGTCATTGCCAAGGGGCCGACGACGGCTATCTGTGGCGTTGAGCGTGTGCTGCTGCCGCTCTCGGGTCCGGCTTCTCTGGCAACTGCCGGTTCGGGTGATGTTCTCGCGGGTATTTTGGCCGGCACGCTTGCCACCATGCGCGACGAGATGGATCGTTGGGAGTTGCTGTATTCGTACGCCGTCGCACTTCACAGCTACGCCGGTTTTGCCGCGGCGACGGAGTATGGTGAGAAGAGCGTCATCGCGACCGATCTTATCGACTTGATCGGTCCTGCCATGGAGCTGGCGGCAAAGGATGCGCTCGAAGATCTGGGAATCATGGACGAAGGGTCGGATGACTAATCATGAATAAAGCCGATTTGACGCGCTGGTCCTGGGTCGAGATCGACCGCGGGGCGCTCCGTCGCAACACGAGGGCCTATAAGAACTTGTTGAATCCGCGTCAGCGCCTGTGCTGCGTGGTCAAGGCCGATGCTTATGGTCATGGAGCTGTTGAGTGCGCCAAGATCATGTATTCGGCCGGTGCCGACATGTTTGCCGTGGCGACGGTTAACGAGGGCGTTGAGCTCCGACAGGGCGGGATTACGAAACCCGTCCTCATCCTAAGCGAGCCGCCTATCGAGGCTATTCCGACGTTGCTCGAGTTTGATATCATGCCCTCGGTCTATACGTCTGACTTTGCTCTTGCGTATGGCGAATGTGCCGTCGCGGCGGGCAAGGTGGGCAAGTATCATCTCGCCATCGAGACGGGCATGAACCGCATTGGCGTACATTACACGCAGGTGCTCGACTTTGTCCGCGGTATTAATTTCCATCGCGGTATTCAGTGCGACGGCGTATTTACGCACTTCGCCACGGCCGATGAACCTTCGGGTTGGGACTACAAGCTGCAGTGCCAGCGTTTTACCGAGGCCGTTCAGGCCATTAAGGACGCAGGTTTTGAATGCGGTATCGTGCATTGTGCCAATACGCCGTCCTCGATGCTCGATTCTTCAATGCACTTTGACATGATTCGTGCCGGCATCGGTTTGTATGGTCTGCAGCCATGTGAGCTGAGTGGTCGCGTGATGCAGCTTGATCCCGTCATGAGCGTCCACGCGCGTGTGACGCGCGTGGCGCATCCTGCGATGGGCGAGGGCGTGGGCTACGGCTTTACCTACCGCGTACCGCGCACGCGCGTTCAGATCTGCACCCTTCCGATCGGTTATGCCGATGGCCTTTCGCGTACGCTTTCCAATCGTATGGACGTGCTGTATCGCGGCGAGCGTGTGCGTCAGGTGGGCAATATCTGCATGGACCAGTTTATGGTCGCCATTCAGTCCAACCCAGCACATGAGATTCCCGAGGCCGAGTATGGTGACGAGATGATCATTGTCGGCCGCGATGGAGATGCCGAGATTACCATGGACGAGATGGCGCGCCTACGCGGCACGATTAACTACGAGGTCGCTTGCGGCTTTGGTATGCGTCTCGACAAAGTCTACGTGTAGGAGTCGCTATGGGCGTCATGCACATCCCCGGCCATAGCCATCAGACGCCGCGTGAGGTCGCACTCGAGGAGATCGAGGCCGTTCTGGGCGATTGTCACCTTTGCCAGCTTTACCAGTCGCGCCATAACATCGTGTTTGGCGTGGGAAACCCCCACGCTCGCGTGATGTTTATTGGCGAGGCGCCGGGCCGCAATGAGGATTTGCAGGGCGAGCCCTTTGTGGGGGCGGCAGGCGAGGACCTCAACGGCATTTTGTCGCTGGCGGGGCTCAAACGCGAAGACGTCTACATTGCCAACGTGCTTAAGTGCCGCCCGCCGGGAAACCGCAATCCGCGCCCCGAGGAAGTGCTGGCTTGCTCACCGTTTTTGCGCGAGCAGATTCGAAGCATCTGGCCCGATATCATCGTGACGCTCGGCAACCCCGCAACGCACTTTGTGCTCAAGACCGAGATCGGCATTACCAAGCTGCGCGGCAGGTTCCATCAGATGGGGCACTTTGTGGTGATGCCCACGTTCCATCCGGCAGCAGCGCTACGCAATCCGGCGTGGCAGGAGCTGCTGGAGGAAGACTTTAAGATGCTGGGCGACTATCTGGAGCGACATCCCGCGCCAGAGGACGCCTCGGAATAATAAGGAGCATGTATGTCCCTGGAGCGCCTGGGGGTAGGTATTTACAAAACGACTTGCGCTGCCGATACGGAGTACTTTGGCGAGCTAATTGCACCGTGCCTTGAGGACGGAGATGTGCTCATCCTGACCGGTGGCCTGGGAGTGGGCAAAACTCACTTTACCAAGGGCGTCTCGCGCGGGCTGGGCGATGGGCATATGGTTACGAGCCCTACGTTTGCGCTCATGGCCGTCCACGATCAAGGTCGTATTCCGCTGTTTCACTTTGATCTATACCGCCTGGAGCATGCCTACGAGCTCGAGGATACGGGCATTTTCGATGTGCTGGGCTATGAGGGTGCTTGCCTGCTGGAATGGGGCGAACAATTCCAGGACGAGCTGACGGATGAGTATCTTTCGGTGACGCTCAGGCGTGATGAGGGCGACAGCGATGTGCGAACGATAACGCTTGAGGCGCACGGTGACCGCGCAATGGAGCTTTCCCATTTGATTGATAAGGCTGTACAAGATGAGCTTGCATAACGACAACGCGCTGGTGGTGGCGCTCGATACCTCGACCGACATGCTTGCCTGCGCGGCAAGCTGGATTGATGGGCAGACGGGTGAGACGAAGCTCGTGAGTGGCGACCACATGTGTCGCCGTCACGCCAACGTTGAGCTCGTGAATACCGTTGATGGCGTGCTGGCTCAAGCCGGTCTGGATCGCAGCGATGTTGGTTGCTATGTGGTCGGCCGCGGCCCGGGGTCCTTTACGGGTGTGCGCATCGGCATCTCCACTGCCAAGGGCCTCGCGCGTGGTGCCAATGTTCCGCTGCTGGGCGTGTCGACGCTCGACGCTTGCGCTTGGACGGCGTGGAAGGCTGGCGTGCGCGGCAAGCTTGGTATCTTGGCCGATGCTATGCGCGGTGAGGTATATCCGGCGCTGTATATGCTGGTCGATAAGGGTCCCGAGCGTCAATTTGAGCGCGAACACGTGGTCAAGGCCGCCGTGGCGCTCGATGAGTGGCGCCAAGCAGCGGACTGGGGCCAGGTTCAGCTGACCGGTGACGGTCTCGTGCGCTATGGCAAGCTGCTGGGTGAGGACGAGGCCGCCCGCTGCGTGGAGCGCGACCTGTGGTGGCCTTCGGGCGAGGGCTTGCTGCTCGCGCACGCTGCGGGTGACGGCGATCCGGCCCGCGTCCTGCCGATTTACACGCGCCTTTCGGATGCCGAGGAAAACGAGCGCAAGCGTCTTGGTCTTGCCGAGAGTGCGCAGAGCGAAATTACGGGTGTTGCCGATGAGCTCGCCGGTCGTCATCTGCAGTTCCGTCCCATGGGCGCGGCGGATGCCGAGGGCGCGAGCGCGCTGGAGGCTGCCTGCTTTGAAGGTGCCGGACACGAGGCGTGGACGCCGGGCATGTTCCTGTCCGAACTGGGCGAGGACGTCGCTGCGCCGCGTAGTTGGTGGGTGGCACACGACGACGGCAAGCTGCTGGGCCTTGCCGGCGGTATGGTCGTGGACGGTGATGTGCAGATTCTGGATGTCGCCGTCGACCCGGCACATCGCCGTGAGGGCATTGCCCGCAAGCTGCTGTCGCACGTGAGCTATGATGCCCAGATGCTCGGCTGCACTACGGCTTCGCTCGAGGTCGAGGACGGTAACGAGGGAGCGACCGCGCTTTATAACGCTCTGGGCTTTACCGAGGCTGGCCGTCGCCGCGGCTACTATGGTGCCGGCAAGGACGCCATCGTCATGACGGCTCCGCTGCCCCTGGTGCTTCCGGTCGATAATGCTTCGCCCGAGCCGACGGCGGCAGAGCAGCGCGTATGGCCGCTGCCTGCGCCTGGGCGCTCCGAGGGGGAGCGTGCCGAAATTGAGCGCCGCCGCCTAGTGCTCGCTATCGAGAGTTCCTGCGACGAGACGGCCGTGGCGATTATCGATGCGGATGGCAATATGCTGGCCAACCAGGTGTCGACACAGATTGATTTTCATGCCCGCTTTGGCGGCGTGGTGCCCGAGATCGCCTCGCGCAAACACGTTGAGGTGATTGTGAGTGTCGTGGATGCGGCGCTCGAGGATGCCGCAGCATCGCTTGGTCTTGAGGGTGGAGCCATCGCGCCGAGCGAACTCGCCGCTGTTGGCGTGACACAGGGTCCGGGCCTGGTGGGTGCTCTGGTAGTGGGCGTCGCCTTCGCCAAGGGCTTTGCCTATGCCGCCGGTAAGCCGCTCGTGTGCGTCAACCATCTGGAGGGCCATCTGTTCGCCAATCTGCTGGCGCAGCCCGATCTCAGGCCGCCGTTTATCTTCACGCTCGTCTCGGGCGGTCATACCATGCTCGTGCACGTGAAGGCATGGGGCGACTACGAGGTACTTGGTGAGACACTCGACGATGCTGTGGGCGAGGCCTTCGACAAGGTAGCCAAGGCGTTGGGTCTGGGCTATCCAGGTGGCCCCATCATCTCCAAGCTGGCCGAGACGGGCAATCCCCGCGCGATCGATTTTCCTCGCGCGCTTAACAGCAGGGGGGACTATCGCTTCTCGCTTTCGGGCCTCAAGACGGCGGTGACGCTCTACATCGAGCAGGAGACCAAGGCCGGGCGCACGATTCACCTGCCCGATCTGGCGGCTTCGTTTGAGGCAGCCGTCTTTGACGTTCAGTACAAGAAGGCCAAGAACGCGCTGCATGCCACCGGATGCAAGGAATACTGCATCGGCGGCGGCGTCTCGGCTAATCCGCATCTGCGCGAGATGATGATCAAGAAGCTCGGGCGCCAGGGCATCCGCGTGACGGTGCCGCCCTTGTCTGCCTGCACCGATAACGCCGCCATGATCGCGGAGGTCGCTCGCCGTAAATTCGACCGAGGAGAAATCTCGCCGTTCGACGTCGACGCCGATCCGAACATGACGCTGTAGTCGTACGGGTGCGGTCCCCGGCCCTGACCGGCCCGGCGGCCCCATATGAACTTTCCTGCTCTACAGTCCTGCTCACGACGGAGGCCACATTAAGTGGCCTCCTGTTCGTGCGGAACTCGCGATAAACCTAAGCCGGTGTCCCCGCTCTCCCGGGGCCGGCGGAATTTAGTTGTTCAGCATGCGGTCGAAGCTTCCCGAGTCGCCATCCCGATAGTCGGCGGTCATCAGAATCTCCTGCGGAATGCGCCCGCCCTCGCGCAGCACATTGCGGAACTGCACGCGCGTGACCATGGGCAGATCCTTGATCGTCGCCGCCAAGTTCTGCGGCACGCCCTGGTTGGCAGCCGCGGGCTCGCACTCGCCGCCGGCCTTCACGCGACGCTTATGCTCGGCGAGCATGGCGCGGTACATGCCGGCATGCAGGCGAATCTCAACCACATTGGCATTGCGAGCCTGCTCGACGATGCGCGCGCCCTCGCGGTCGATATCGCCCACGTAGTAGACGTAGTTAAAGCGATAGCCGATCTCAGCCAGATAATCGTCCAGGGCATGCGAGACGCTCGCCTTGCATCCGCCGCCAAAAATCACGCCGCCCACCTTGATGCCAAAGAGCTTGGCGTGCTTGCGGCCACGCAGCAGCCTGACGATCTCGTCATAGGTGTCCAGGTTCTCGACCATAATGAACGGCTTATCGGCGCCCAGCGTAAAGAAACCCGTAAAGTGCACGGGGCGGTTGGGGGCGACCTTGATCGCCTGCATGCTGATGCCCTTTTCGGTCATACGCCTGATCAAGCGCTCACCGTGCTTGCCGTCAAAAGCCTTCTCGTCGTTAAAAATCTGGTAGGCACGCTGGCGGCGCGAGGCAACCGGCGTATCGGCACCTCGGTTTTGCTCGATCCAAGCCTGGATGATTGCGATTTCCTCGGCAATCTTGCGGTTGGACATCTCGTTGTGCTGAGTGCGCTGCGGAGCCTTTTTGCCGTCCTTGCCCTCGACCTTTACGATCTGTGTCTGCTGCTCCTTGATCTTAGAGAGCGCCGTAGGCGTAGGGACAACTTTGAGCAGCTGCCTGCCTAAAACGCGGGCAAGGGCAAACGCCGATACCTCGCCGTGGACGGCCGGCTCGGGCTGCTGGGCAGCAGCATCTACTGCGGCAGACTCCGGCTTCTTCTGAGACCTGCGCTTAGAATCGCCTTGGGAATTGCGCTCGCGCTTCGGCATAGACGCCTGCTTCTGCGGACGATCGGACTTGCTCTCCTTCGCCGGCTGGCGCTTAGGCTGCCCCGAAGAAACCTCGGCCTTCGCATCCTCGTCCTGCGGCGTGGTCTTCTCGGCTGCAGTCTCGGCATGGGAACTGCGGCCCCCGCGATGGCGACGGCGGCGAGGCCTGCTCGACGCGCCCTGCTCCGTCTGCCCATCAGTAGGCTGCTCGCCCTTGGCCTCGGCAGCAACCTCAAGCTGCGGCTCAACAGGCTTCTGTTCGCGAGCCGCCGGCTCAACGGTTTTCTCGGTTTGTTCGGCCTTCTCGGCCTGAGCGGTCGAAGCCGGCTCGCCCTTCTCCTGACGCCTTACGGGATACGCGCGCCTCGCAAAACCACGCCCGGGACGGCATGAACCCGGAGCCTTCTTGGCAGACTCCTCAACATCGTCTGCAGCCTCGGAAGGCTCTTCAACCTCATGCGCGACATCCTGCTGCGCAGCCTTAAAGTGGGCACCACGGCGACGCTGGGGCTCCTGGGCCTCCACGGGCTTTTGCTCCTTCGCGGGCCTCTGCGACTCGGCAGCAACCTCGTTCTCAACAGCCTCGGCATCCGTCTCACCCTTTTGAGCAACGGCACGACGGAAGCGCTCCTGCTGGGCGCGGCGCTGCGCATCGCGCTTGCCACCCCCGCCAAAACCGCCGCGTCCTGCCTTGGCCGTAAAGGCACGCACGACGTTCTCATCGAGCAACTCATCGGTATCGACATGCTCACGCGGAGCAACTTCTTCCACAGCAGGCACGTCAGCGGAATCCTCGACGACAAAATCTTCGACGGACTCGGCAGGCTGCTCCTGGGCATCGCGGATCTCGACATTGATGGTATAGAACGCCGGGCGCCCGTTAATGCCGCTGCCCTCGATCTTGGTCACGATATTTGCCGCGATAAGCTCATCGCGCATCGCCTTGGTGTCGCATTCCTTATCGACGGAGCGGAAAATCTGCGCCAGCGCGCTCGACTTAATCTTGAGCGCCTTGCGGCAGAGCAGGTCGTAGGCAACCAGCTTGGCGCGCTCGGCAGAAAGCGACGTCTGGCTGCTCAGACGCTCAGCCAGAGCATCGACATTGTTTTGATTATCGGAATATACCGTCTTGGCCACGGGGCCCCTTTCATATGCACACATATACGTCCATATGGTACAACGCACGAGCCTATCCACGCAAAACATCTGCGAGAACACTCGAGCGTCACCTGCTTTCGCATGAAAAAAGACCGAGCCCGCGAAGTCGCGGACCCGGTCTTTCCGAGTCATATGGATGGAACGATCACTCCATCAAGTCGACTAGGCCTTGACAGCCTCGGCGTCGGCGGGAGCTTCAGCGGCAGCGGCGCGACCGTACTCGGCCTTGCCCATCTCGGACCACTCGGGCTCCTCGTCGGGCATGGAGCCGGCCTCCTTGCCGAAGAACTCCTTGAGGCAGTTGACGGCGACGATGAGGCCCAGGACCATCAGCAGGACGGCGAAAACGAGCTGCAAGCCCTTGGTGGCGGCGACGGAGACGGCGGCCGTGGTGGCGGTAGCCGGGATGGTGCCGAAGAAGCCGTAAGCCTGGACAGCGGTCATGCAGCCCATGGCGCTCTGGACCAGCGAGGTGAAGGTGCAGCAGAGCAGGAAGGCGACGGGCACGTAGAGCATCCAGCCCTTGCGGCCGGTGCACTTGCAGAACACGGCGAGGGTGATCATGGTCATGCCGCCGAGCAGCTGGTTGGAAGCACCAAAGAGCGGCCAGATGTTGGCATAGCCGCCAAAGGCGAGGGCGAGACCGGGAAGCAGGGTGACGACCGTGGCGAACCAGGGGTTGCCGAGAACCTTCATGTAGCCGGCCTTGGACTCGATGGCCAGGGCGTCGTTGGTCTGGGCAAAGAACTCGGAGAACGAGGTGCGGGCGATGCGGGCGACGGCGTCGAGCGAGGTCAGGGCCAGAGCGGAGACGTTCATGGTCATGAAGACGGTAGCGAGCGTGCCGTCAACACCGAAGGCCTGCATACCGCGGGAGATACCAGCAGCGAAGATCTGGAACGGGGTGGAAGCGACGCCAGCGTTGAGGGCGCCGGTACCGGCGGTGTTCATGTCGGAGAACATGATGCCGGCGACGATGATGGCAAGGATGCCGACGAAGGACTCGACGATCATGGCGCCATAACCGACCTTGACGGCGTCCTGCTCCTTCTCGACCTGCTTGGAGGAGGTACCAGAAGAAACGAGGCTGTGGAAGCCGGAGAGGGCACCGCAGGCAACGGAAACAAACAGGACCGGGAACATCATGCCAGAAGCGCTGGAGAAGCCGGTAAAGGCCGGAGCGGTGATGGTGGCCTGGCCGTTAACGCCCAGGACGACGATGCCGAGGACAGCGCAGGCGATCATGACGATCATCATGATGGAAGTGAGGTAGTCACGCGGGGTCTTGAGCATCTGGATGGGCATAGCGCCAGCGAAGACCAGGTAGACCATGACGACGGCGAACCACTGGAACTTATCCAGGTAGACCGGGAACTGCATACCGACGGCAAACATGAGAACCATGAGGACCACGCCGGTGACGAACTCGGTAGCACCGGTGAGGTTGAACTTCTTCTGGGCCCAACCAAAGGCGATAGCGACGAAGGTGAACAGGATGGAGATGGTACCAGCGCAGCCGGCGGCATAGGACTTGGTGAAGTCGATGGCACCGGTAGCAGCACCAGAAGCGTCAACGGCCGGGGTGAACATGAACGTCTTGCAGACCATGTCGGTGAAGGCGGCGATGACGATGATGCAGAACAGCCAGCAGAACAGCAGGAACAGGCGACGGCCGGTCTTGCCGATGTACTTCTCGATGAGCTGAGCGAGCGACTTGCCGTTGTTCTTCATCGAAGCGTACAGAGCACCAAAGTCGTGGACGGCGCCAAAGAAGATGCCGCCGACGAGGACCCAGAGCACGACGGGCAGCCAGCCAAAGGCCATGGCGACGATCGTACCCGTAACAGGGCCAGCACCGCAGATCGAGCTGAACTGGTGCGAGAACGCGGTGAAGGCAGAGACGGGCGAGAAGCTCTTGCCGTCCTTCATGCGCTTGGCCGGCGTGAGAGCCTCTTTGTCAACGCCCCACTTGTTGGCCAGCCATCGGCCATAGCCCAGATAGCCGCAGGCGAGCACCGCCGCGGCCACAACCATGAGCAAAACTCCGTTCATTACATTTCCTCCTCTAAAAAGAACTTCTCAGACATAAAAAATGAGGGCCGTCGGTTGCGCTCGACGGCCCTCATCTTCATCAGCCGCCCGTTATCGTACGGGCTAGCTGTATGTGCTAACCCGCATCAGATAATTACTACGCTGATAATGTTTAGCTGATGCGTGAACATGTCTAAAAAATCCTCTTCAATCATGATGCGAACGATCCGTGCGGTTCACATCCCCCAGTGGTTGAAAAGGAGTATGTAACTTTAGTTACCTAAAGTCAACGTACAAATGTAATGAATTTTCAACTTTTTTGAAATTTACGGTATAGAACGCCACTGACCTCGGACTTTACCCGACAAAAGTTTTTGCATGACAGATGTCCCTCGGGAGCGGGCGGGCGTATACAAGGTTTCCTGCTCTACAGTCCTGCTCGCACGGAGAGCACATTAAGTGCTCTCCGGCTCGTGCGGAACTC
>URVD01000031.1 GCA_900551195.1 uncultured Collinsella sp. | reverse complement strand
CCCAGGTCCCCCAGGTTGCCCCGAAACAAGGCGTCCGCTGGGCTTTTGCCCGCGGCGCCGCAGTTGAGGGGCAAGATGGGGTACCTGGGTGCCGCGCAGCGTCGGCAGTTCCGCCGTTCGTTAGAACGGCGGAACCTCATTACTTCTTCCCGAATTTGATCTTAATGGCGCGCTTGAGCGCGTACTTGCCCAGGCTTGGGAGCTTTTGCTCGTATTTGACCATCGTTGAGCACTCGGGGCGGTCGCGATCCAGATGGATGGCGTCGAACGCGCACTTGGTGGTGCACAGACCGCAGCCAATACACTTGTTGGGGTCGACGATCGAGGCGCCGCAGCCCAGGCAGCGAGCGGTCTCGGCGCGCACCTGTTCCTCGGTAAAGGTCTCGACGTACTCGCTAAACGGCGCGGCCTTCTCGCGTTCGCGGTCCACATGCGCAACCTCGCGGCTCGCGTTGTCGTAGCTTTCGATCACGGCATCGTCGCGGTCAAGCGCGGTGTAGCGGCGCTGGTTGCGGCCGATGGTGAGCGTGGAGCCCGGCTGCACAAAGCGATGGATGGACACCGCGGCCTCGTGACCGGCGGCAATGGCATCGATGGCAAAGCTGGGGCCAGTGTAGACGTCGCCGCCCACAAAGATGTCGGGCTCGGCGGTCTGGTACGTCTGCGGATCGGCAAGGGCACCCTGGCCGCGGCCGAGCTCCACCTTGGAGCCAGCCAGCAGGTCGCCCCACACAATGGACTGGCCAATGGACATGACGACACGGTCGGCATCGACACGGCGCAAGTCGTTCTCGTCATACTCGGGCGCAAAACGGCCCTCGTCGTCAAAGACACGCGTGCAGCGCTTGAAGGTGATACCGCACACACGACCGGCCTCGTCCAGGTGAATCTCCTTGGGGCCCCAGCCGCAGCTAATGTGCGCGCCGTCCTCAATGGCCTCGCGACGCTCCTCCTCGCTGGCAGGCATCTGGGCCTCGCTCTCCAGGCAGAACATCTCAACGTGCTCGGAACCCAGACGGCAGGCGTTGCGCGCGACGTCGATGGCCACGTTGCCGCCGCCCACCACGATGGTGCGCCCGGGCAGCGCGTCGATCTTGCCGCTGTTAACCTCGCGAAGGAAGTCGACGGCCACGGTCACATCCTCGGCATCCTCGCCCGGAATGCCGGCAAGGCGGCCGCCCTGGCAGCCAATGGCCACGTAGAAGGCCTTAAAGCCCTGCGCGCGCAGCTCGTCGAGCGTCACGTCGCGACCGACTTCCACGCCATAGCGGAACTCGGCACCCATCAGGCGAATGACCTCGACCTCGGCCTCGATAACATCCTTCTGCAGCTTAAAGCTGGGAATGCCGTAGGTGAGCATGCCGCCCGGGCGCTCGTTTTTCTCGAACACGACGGGCTTGTAGCCCTTCTCGGCCAGGTAGAAAGCGCAAGACAGGCCGGCCGGACCGGCACCGATGATGGCGATCTTCTGGTCGAAGCCGCCGGCACGCGTCGGGGTCACCACAGGTGGGACATAGCGGGTCGCGGCATCCAGATCGCGCTGGGCGATAAACTTCTTGACCTCGTCGATAGCCACGGCGGCGTCCACACGGCCGCGGGTGCAGGCATCCTCGCAGCGGCGGTTGCACACACGGCCGCAGATAGCGGGCAGCGGGTTCTCGCGCTTGATGAGCGCCAGAGCCTCGTCGCAGCGGCCCTGCGCCGCAAGCTTTAAGTAGCCCTGAACGGCAACGTGAGCGGGGCAAGCCGTCTTGCAGGGCGCGGTGCCAGACTCGTGCGTCTCGATGCGGTTGTCGTTGCGGTAGTTGGGCGACCACTTGGTGTGATCCCACTTGGTGGCATCGGGCAGCTCCTGGCGCGGATACTCGGGCACGCGGCCGCCGGCCTTTTTGCTGCAGAGCTTCTGGCCCAGTTTGGCGGCGCCGGCCGGACACACCTCAACGCAGCGACCGCAGGCCACGCACTTGTCCTTCTCGACCTTGGCGACATAGGCCGAGCGCGACAGGTTGGGCGTGTTGAACAGCTGCGAAGTGCGCAGGGCGTAGCACACGTTGACGTTGCAGTTGCAGATGGCGAAGATTTTGTTCTCACCGTCGATGTTGGTGATCTGGTGCACAAAGCCGTTGTCCTCGGCCTGGCGCAAGATGTCGTAAACCTCGTCGCGGGTCACGTAATGGCCACGATCGGTCTCGACCACGTAGTCGGCCATATCGCCCACGGCGATGCACCAATCGGCCGGGTCGTCGGCGCAGCCCTCTCCCATCACGCGACGGCTCGCGCGGCAGCTGCAGGTGCTAGCGGCATATTTGCCATCGTATTTGTCGAGCCAATGCTCGATATGCTCGATCGGCACCGAGGTGCTCGCGGCATCGATGGCCTTCTCGACCGGAATGACATGCATGCCGATGCCGGCACCGCCGGGCGGCACCATCGGCGTGGCCTTGGACAGCGGTCCCTTGGACGCCTGCTCAAAGAACTTGGCATAGACCGGGTGTTCCTCGAGCTGGCTCACGCGCATGTTGAGGAACTCGGCAGAACCCGGCACCAGCATGGGCAGCACCCACTGCTTGGCGCGCTCGGGGTTTTCCCAGTTGTACTCGAGCAGACCCGTGTAGCTCATGTCGTCGAGCATCTTCTCGATATCGGCTTCGGGCATGCCGGTGAGCTTGACCATCTCGGGCAGCGTATAGGGACGGCGCATCTTCATCTTGCAGAGCACTTCGGCCTGCTCGTCGGTTGCGGCCTCGGCAAACGACCAGTACTCGTAGCCCAGCAGCTCGTCGCGGTGCAGCAGGCGGTTGGTGCAGTGCTCACACAGTTTGACGATGGCCTCGCGCGGATGCTCCGGTATCGGCGGCACGAACTCCGCGCCGATATCGGGCTCGGTATAGCTAATCCCCGGTCCGTTGAGAATCATAGTCGTCCCTTCTCTTGCCACAGCCCGGCGAGACCGCAGCGCCCCTCTTTTTTTGCAGGCCGGGCATGCCCCCATGCCTTTCACCCGCCATTGTTGACATTGTGTCAAAAATAGTATTGACGAACCGTCAACAATATTCAAGACTGTTAGGCGAACGGTCGGGCAAAAGAGGATGAAAGGCGGCAAAACATGGGCAACAACGCAGCAGATATCTCTGTGGTCGATGCCGTCCCCGCATCCGATAGCGCGGCAAAACGCCTGACGGGCGACGAGCGCCGTCGCGAGATCCTCGCCGCTGTGCGCGCCGTGAGCGCCGAGCTTGGTGTGTCCCATCTTTCGGTATCGGCCGTGACCAAGCGGGCTGGCTGTACGCGTTCGCTGTTCTACCACTACTTTGCCGATATGGATGCCGCCGTCACCGCCGTTATGGACGAGGCAATCGACGGCTTTATCGCCGAGCTCGAGCAGTGGAACGCCAGCCGCACGGTTGGCGACATCGAAGGCGCACTCGACACCGTTGCTCCGCTCTTTAAGCGCCTGGTCGTGAGCGGCCACGAGTTGCCGAGCACGCTCACCTCGAGCAGCGGCGCGCTCTACGGCGGCTTTTTGCACAACGTGGTCCAGCGCGTGGCGCAGTATATCTGCGATACCACCGTGGTGGATTTTGTCGCCCATCACGAGCTACGCATCGACCATGTCTACGAGACGTTCTACACCCTCATCATGGGGCTGCTGATGTATATCCGCACGCACCCCGATGTGCCCGACGAGACAGTCAAGGAAATCATCGCCTCGACGCTCCATATCGAGGGCTATACCGCCAAGTATCAGGAGCGCAAGCCCCAGAACTGACGACATTTGGCCAAACTGCCCGCGATCAGAAGAGGGGCCGCGGGCTTGTGAAAGGAGAGCAGCATGCTGTTCGATGTTTGGGGTAGCAATACCCTTATCCACTGGGCCGGCTGGGCCATGGTCTTTATTGGCCTGATCGTGCTCAACGAGGTCGGCCGCCGCACCAAGCTGGGCGCGGCCATCATCTTTGGCGTGGCTCCGCTGGCCATGACCATCTACTGCGTCGCTATCGCCATCGGCGTCTCACAGGGTGCCGAGTGGGCGCTCACCAACCCCACCCATGTGTACCAGAACAGCTGGTTCCACTACGCCAAGGTATACGCGGCGCTGGCCGGTTGCTGGGGCTTCATTGCCATTAAGTACCAGTGGGGCAAGATCGGCAAGGCGCATTGGTTCCGCGCGTGGCCGTTTGTGATCGTCGCCATCAACATCATGATCGCCGTCGTGTCCGACTTTGAGAGCGCCTATCACTTCTTTGTCCTGGGCAAGTCCACCTGGGTCACCTCCGAGGGCGCCACGCAGCTCGCCGGCTGGAACAACGTGTTCAACGGCATCGCCGGTATCATCAACATCTTCTGCATGACCGGTTGGTGGAGTGTCTACGCCTCTGAGGACAAGACCGACATGCTGTGGCCCGACATGACCTGGGTCTACATCATCGCCTACGACATCTGGAACTTCTGCTACACCTACAACTGCCTGCCCACCCACTCCTGGTTCTGCGGCTTTGCACTGCTGCTGGCGCCCACCGTCGCCGCCTTTATCTGGAACAAGGGCGGCTGGATCCAGAACCGCGCCTTTACGCTGGCTATTTGGTGCATGTTTGCCCAGGTGTTCCCGTACTTCCAGGAGGAGTCCATCTTTGTGACCCACTCCACGCTCGACCCCAGCGCCGCTACTGCGGTCTCGATCGCCGCACTGGTCGCCAACATCGCCGCGATCATCTACATCGCCTACCGCGCCAAGAAGCTCGGCCGCAATCCCTACAAGCAGGATGTCTTTGAGGGCACCAGCGATTGGGAGAAGGCTACCGCTCGCCGCGCCAAGGTTGATTACGCACACGCCGAGTAACGCGCTGGTCGCTGTTGGCACTTGAGCATAGGCCCGCCCGCCAGGATTTTCAATCCAATGTCTCGCAGAGCCCCCGGAAAGCGTTTCACTCGCTTTCCGGGGGCTTTTGTCGTTGCGTCTTATTCATCTATTCAAAAACATGCGCATATATAAAATCGGATTTCAAATCATACGGCGGCTCTATGGGCTCCCGTTTTTGGGTACAGTGTTGTCCCGATATTGAGCTTGGGGGATATATGAAAGATGAGACGATGGGTCAAGAGGATGCGGCCCAAGATGCAGAAGCTTGCGCTGAGGCCTTGGAGAGCTTAGACCGAATTTCACTCGATGAGATTGCGTTTGACGATTCGGGCGTTGATGTGCAGGATGAGCCGGAAGCCGAGGCGCAGTCCGATGATCAGGATGCAGACGATGTTGAGCCTGCCGAAGATGAGGCAGATCACGAAGACACCGAAAGCGAGGCCGACGACCAGCCCGGATCCGACACGGGCGAGGAAACCGTCTTGCTCGACAGCTTGCCGGCCGAGGATTCGCTGACCCGCGAGCTTCCTGGCCTGGGTTCCGCACCAGCCGTGGACGAGACCATCGCCATGGGCGATATTCCCCTGCCGTCCGTTCCCTCGGCACATGAGGCCGAGGCCCGTCACCGCAAGATGTCGCCCAAGCGCCGCAATCTGATGGTCGCCGGTGTCGTGGCCGTCGCGCTCGTCGCCGGCGGTGCAGGCTATGCTGCCTGGAACGGATATCAGCAAGAGCAGGCTGCCGCTGTCGCCGCCAATGCCCACACGATGATGTCAGTGCAGATTGGCGTGCATGCCGCGGGCCTCGACTGTTCCACCGGCTCCAAGATTCCCGTACAGGTGAGCGGTCAGGACGCTGATGGCTCCTCCGTGAGCGAAACGCTCTATGTTGACGAGCACGGCCGCGGCATCAAACTGCTGCCCGGCGATTACACGCTCTCCATCGCCGCCTCCCCCATCGCGGCCGACGGCACCATCTATACCGTCCCGACCACCAAGACGCAGGTCACCGTTAAGAGCGATGGACAGGATTTAAGTGCCCAGGCCACCTTTAAGCTCAAGGTGCCTTCGGCCGACACGGTGACTGACGACCAGATCGATGCCGCCGCCAAGTATGCCGAGGAGGGCGGTGCGAACTCCGCCGCAGCTGCCAAAGTGCTCCAGCAGGCAGCAACCGCGCGGCGCGACGCCGCCGTCAATGCCGTGAGCGCGCAAAAGGCACAGGCATCCCGTGACGCTGACGCTCGCCACAAGGCAACCGACCTCTACCAGCTCGATATTCCCGTCGAGTGGTACGGTAAGATCGCAACTTGGCAAAACGGCAGCACGCTATGCATCTATCTGGGCGACGACGCCAATACGCCGCTCGTGACGCTCGTCGCCGTGCGCGATGGCGAGACCTTTACGCCCGATGACGGCGATACGGTTTTGGGCACGGTCAGCCTGGGTAACGGTTATACCGTCTATGCCAGCGGCCCCGTCTATCCGTACGTGGTGCCCCAGACTATCAACGGGCGCACCCAGAATCCCGTGTCGACCTACCCCATGGACACGGCCATTGAGCTTGTCGAGCTGACGACCGGCAACCGCTACACCTATAGTCAGATCAAGAACGACCTGGTTGGCAAAGACGGCAACGCAGACGCCGCGACCAAACTCGAGACCGACTACCTCGCGCAAATCCTGCTGCCGAGCATCAAAGCCCAGGACTAGCCTGGCGCAGCAAGGTGCTCCCCAACTGTGATGAAGGAGCCAGGAGGTCCTGACCCCACAGGTCCATAGATGATTAGGCAAGGAGCCACTTCCATGCGGGCATAACGTGTACCACACCGTGCTCGCATGGAATATCGGTCTGTTCATCCATGGTAACGATTGCCGACTCGCCAAGATCGAACTGGGCCATCGCGGCATCGAGCGCGGCAATTTCGCGCTCGCGCGTTTTCTCACTTGCCATATCCGCACTCACCTGAATCAGGCTATAAGCCCGCATGAGAAGCGCGTCCCCAGCCACAAAGTCCACCTCATGGCTTTTGCTCTTCTCTTTGATTAGCAGGCGGCAGACCGAGCCGGTCCTCACCGCGGGAGTCCTTCTTCTTAGCGCATTGAACACTGCGGTCTCGAGCCTCTGGCCCTGGTCCAATGCCGATGCGGGAGAGAATGCTCCAAACATCGCAGGGTCGACAGCGTAGACCTTAGACGCAGACCGCATGTTATTTGCCAGTGAACGCGTGAACTCCGGCACAGAAAATAACAGGTAGGCGTCCTCATAATACTCAAGTAAATCGCTGAGCGAATTACGGCTGACGGGTATCTGTCTGCTCTTGAACTCGTTGTACACTTTGTTCACTGACAGCTCTCGTCCCGAAGATGCCATACACCGCGTCAAGAACAGCGATGCCAGGCGAGGGTTCTTGACGTCGTACCGTTCAACGACGTCCATGGCGACCGTTCGCGAAGCATATTCCTGTAGCAGCTGAATCGCGTCTGTAGGCGTCTGCTCAAGTGTCGCGATGAATCCCCCTTGTTCAAGATACCCGATCAGATGATGTCGAAGCAGCGCTGCATCGCTCGGGGAAAAGGTCGCATCTGGCTCGGGAACGCTCCCCGTCTTATATCGAACGTATTCCGAAAAACTCAACGGAAAAAGCTCTCGCACAAGAGAACGACCCCTGAACTCGCTCTTAAGTTCTGAGGACAGCATCTTAGAAGAAGATCCCGTCACATAGACGGTCGCTTTCTCCGTATCGACTACACGCCGCAGAAATGCACCCCATTCGGGAATTTCCTGGATCTCGTCAAAGAAAATGTAAGCGCCCTCGGTTCGAGCAGCAGGATACAGCGCATAGAACGTGTCGAGCACGTCCGCCAGCAGCGATGGCTCATACGGGCGCAAGCGCTCATCCTCAAAATTGAAGTAAAGCATCCGGTCAAGCTCGACGCCCCGGCTCTGAAGCCGCCGCATCTCCTGATACAGGCGATACGTCTTTCCACAACGGCGGGCCCCCACAATCACATTTACGATGTTGTCGCGCTTTGGCTCCTGTGGGTTTCCTAGATCAAGGTCTCGCTCAAAGACCTGCGGAACCCCCTGCTGTTCAAAGTCCTTTATTTTCTGGGCGATCAAGTCGTTGAATGCCATGATTCTCCAATCTTGCTCTCCTGCTAATCAAGATTATAACGATTCTTGATTAGCAGGAGAGCAAGATTATGCGTATCTTGATTAATGGATAAGCAAGTTTTCTATTAGTGGCCCCTCCCGGAGGATATCGAGCGGCCGAGGGGAGCAGGCATGAACGCCTCTAGCCGAAAACAAAGTAGCTAAAAAAGCCCCGTCCCAAATGAGCTACTTAACGCCAGGGGTCGGCTTCGAAGAGGGGCTCGCGCTCGGGGCGACGATCGCTATAAGGATCGTAGCCGTCGTCATCCTCGTTCTCGGCACGGATGTAGGGGTCGCGCGGCTTGGGCACAGGCTTGGGTGCAGGCTTGGGTGCGGCCGGCGCGGCGTTGGCGACCGGCGCATTCGTCTTGTTCTTGTCTATCATCTGCATATCTCCTTGCCATGCAATCGTGTTCAACATTATCGATTGTCGCACGAAAAAGGGCGGCGGACCCAATTGGATCCGCCGCCCTTGGCGTTTAGAGACGGCTGGCAGATTTTAAGGCATGTCCCATAAATCTACTCGGCGTCGGGGACCTCGTAGGTAGCAGACGGCGTGTTGTCGCACACGACGGTAAAGCCGCCGTCCTTGTCGACATCGACCGTCACCTGATCGCCCTCGCGCACCGTGCCGTCGATGATAGCGGCCGCGATGGCATCCACGACCTCGCGCTGCACCAGACGCTTGAGCGGACGGGCGCCAAAGACCGGGTCCAGGCCGCCCACGGCGAGCATCTGCTTGGCCGCCGGGGTGATGGCAAGCGTCATGCGCTCCTTAGCCAGGCGTGCGCGGACGTCGGCAAGCTGGATGTCGACGATCTTCTCGATCTGCGCCATGCCGAGCGGATGGAACACCACGATATCGTCGATACGGTTGAGGAACTCGGGGCGGAAGGTCTGAGCCATGGCCGCGTCGACCTGATGGCGCATCTCTTCCTCGTCCTTGCCCGAAAGCTCGGCGATAGCCTTGGAGCCCACGTTGCTCGTCATGATGATGATCGTGTTCTTAAAGGACACCTGGCGACCCTGGCCGTCGGTCAGGCGGCCGTCGTCGAGCACCTGCAGCAGCACGTTGAAGACATCCGGATGGGCCTTCTCCATCTCGTCGAGCAAGATCACGGAGTACGGACGACGGCGCACGGCCTCGGTGAGCTGGCCGCCCTCGTCGTAACCCACGTATCCCGGGGGCGCACCGATCAGACGCTGGACGCTGAACTTCTCCATGTACTCGGACATGTCGATACGCACGAGCGCGCGCTCGTCATCGAACAGGCACTCGGCCAGCGCCTTGGCGAGCTCGGTCTTGCCTACACCGGTGGGGCCCAGGAAGAAGAAGCTGCCGATGGGCTTGTCCGGATCGGAGAGGCCCGCACGGCTGCGGCGCACGGCCGCGGCGACAGCGGACACGGCCTCGTCCTGGCCGATGACGCGCTTGTGCAGCTCGCCCTCCAGGCCTTTCAGCTTGTCGAGCTCGCCCTGCATCATCTTGGACACGGGCACGCCGGTCCAGGCGCTCACGACCTCGGCGATCTCGTCGGAGGTCACCTGCTCGTTGAGGCCCTCGCCGTCCTGCTGCTTTTGTGCCTCGAGCGCAGCCTCGGAATCCTGAATCTGCTGCTGCAGACCAGGAATCACGGAGTAGCGCAGCTCGGACGCACGGCCCAAATCTCCGTTGCGCGTCGCGCGCTCCTCTTCGCTCTTGGCCTCGTCGAGCTGGCCTTTGAGCTCCTGCACGTGGTCGATGGCGTTCTTTTGGTTGAGCCAGCCGGCCTTTTGCACGTTGAGCTTTTCTTGGACCTCGGCAATCTCTTGGCGCAGGGCCTCCAGACGCTCCTTGGAGGCGTCGTCGGTCTCCTTCATGAGCGCCTGCTCCTCGATCTGCAGCTGGGTGAGCTGACGCGTGGCAGCATCGATCTCGACCGGCATGCTGTCGAGCTCCATGCGCAGGCGGCTTGCCGCCTCATCGACCAGGTCGATGGCCTTGTCGGGCAGGAAGCGGTCGGCGATGTAGCGATCGGAGAGGTCGGCAGCTGCCACGAGCGCGCTATCGGTGATATGCACGCCGTGGAAGATCTCGTACTTCTCCTTGAGGCCACGCAGGATCGAGATGGTGTCCTCGACGGTAGGCTCGCTCACCATAACGGTCTGGAAACGACGGGCGAGCGCCGCGTCCTTCTCGATGTACTTGCGATATTCGTCAAGCGTGGTCGCGCCGATCGCGTGCAGGTCGCCACGAGCGAGCGCCGGCTTGAGGATGTTGCCGGCGTCCATGGAGCCCTCGGTGGCACCCGCGCCCACAATGGTGTGGAGCTCATCGATGAACAGGATGACCTTGCCCTCGGACTTTTGCACTTCCTTGAGCACAGCCTTCAAGCGATCCTCGAACTCGCCGCGGTACTTGGCGCCGGCGACCAGCGCGCTCATGTCGAGCTCGATGAGGTCGCGATCGCGCAGGGTGCTCGGCACGTCGCCGGCCACGATACGCTGGGCGATGCCCTCGACAATAGCTGTCTTGCCGACGCCCGGCTCGCCGATGAGCACGGGGTTGTTCTTGGTGCGGCGGGACAGGACCTGAATGGTACGACGGATCTCGTCGGTACGGCCGATGACCGGGTCGAGCTTGCCGGCACGGGCAAGGTCGCAGATGTTGCGTCCGTACTGCTCCAGCGCCTCAAACTGGGTCTTGTCCTCGGCAGACGTCACGCGGTCATCACCGCGCAGCTCCTCGTAGACTTGCTCGATGCGCTCCTTGGTGACGCCGGCGTCGCGCAGAACGCGGCCGGCCTCGCCCTTGTCCTCGGCAAGCGCCATCAGCAGATGCTCGGTCACCACAAAGCTGTCGCCCATCTTGGTGGCCTTCTTTTCGGCCTTCTCGATAACGCGGACGAGCTCATTGGACAGGCCCATCTGCTGGCCCTCGCCCGAAACCTTGGGCACGCGGTCGATGGCATCTTGTGTGGAGCGTGCAAGCTGGGCCGGGTCGGCGCCGATGCGCTCGATGATCACGGAGATATTGCGCTCGCCGGCACCAAGCAGGGCAGACAGCAGGTGAATCGGCTCCACCGCGCCGGCCTGCGCGTCGGCAGCCGTGCTCATGGCGGTCTGCAGCGCCTCGCGCGACGTCATTGCTAGCTTATCGATTCTCATGGAATCACCTCTCTTGGGGCGGCCGCCCTACGGGGCGGCTTCACGTTGTTCGAGAAGTATTGTTGCCAGCTTTGTACGATCTTATACACAAATCTAAGTCTCTATATATAAGATTTTCTGAGTGCTCTCATGACATGCAAACCACCACAAAGGCGCCTGTCCCCTTTGTGGTGGTCCAGAGAAGAATCAGCCCCGATTAAAAGAGGCGGCATCAAGCCCAGTCTACGTTTGGCGATCCCAAATCGAAGCCCAATAGGGCCTTTTAGCCCCCCATTTCGAACGATCGCTTTCTTTTGAATATTGTCGCAAGCTGATATCATTTATTTTAATGATTGCATATTGTAAGCGAGGTGCCCCACCGTGAAACGCTCCACCTATATCGGCCTGCTCGTCTTAGCGTTTGCGATTACCTCAGTCGGCGTAGGAATTATCTATCTCGCATTTCTCCCCGCCTCTGCGACGCAGGCGGCGGTTGAGACCGTAAGCTATCCCATCGAGGTCCTCACCGATATCGTCAAACCCGATTCGATCACCGTCGATTTTGACGGTACGCCCGCAGCGCTTGGGGTCAGCAACTATCCCCGTATCGAACTTGGGGCCATGCGCTACACCAAAGATGAGCAGCTTATCGGTAAGGCAGCCAAGTTGCTCAAAGGCAAGACGTTTAAGCGGTGGTACGGCGCCGTAATATATCGAGTCAAGAATAGCCAAATGAATGGCGGGTATTATTCGACCCTTGAACTCGATTCGGCAAACGGGAGCAGACTGTGCAACGTCTCATACGACCCCGGCTACGTGGACAACGAAGGGCCGGGAGTCTATATCTCGGATGGCGACGTAATCTACGTCATGGAAGGCGACCAGACGGCAGTCGTCAAATTTATGGATCGGTGTACCGAGGATGCCTACGAACAAACCTGCGAGCCC
>URVD01000030.1 GCA_900551195.1 uncultured Collinsella sp. | reverse complement strand
ATTGGTCTGATGGATTTTGTTGAACTTTGACCTTTGGCTCATAAAAAACGGGAGATGCAATCTGCATCCCCCGTTTTTGTTGCGGTTAGTCTAGGTCAATAAACTTGGTGCTTAGGATCTTGCCGTCTTTTACTAGCATTCTGGCCATGGTGGGGCCTCGGGTGCCTCTGGGGTAGCTGGCGCTGCCCGGGTTGAGGACTAGGCAGCGGCCCACTTGGGCTTCTTTGGTTGCGTGGGTGTGGCCGTTGATGGCTACGTCTACGGATCCCACCGGAAGGTCTTCGCGGTAGTGGGCTACGGCGAATTTGAGGCCTTCGTAGGTAAAGAGCGCAAGACGGTCTACATCGGGGCCGTAGTCGCGGTAGTAATCGTTGTTGCCCAATACGGCCCGCACGGGGGCGATGGTGCATAGGTGCTCGTAGTCCATCTCTGACGTAAGGTCGCCGGCGTGGATGATCAGGTCTGCGCCCTCAAGCTCATCCAAGAGCGCAGGCGATAAATAGCCGTGGGTGTCCGAGATGATGTCGATGCGCTTGGCGCTTGCGCTGTTCATGGGATCCCTTCCGCAAAAAACGATTCGGCAGATACATACAAAAAAGGCCCCACGGCCCCGCAGACGATGGGTCTACAGGGCTGCGGGGCCAGTGTGCTAGAGACTCAGAGCCTTCTTGAGCGGCACGACGCGGCGGCGAGAAACCGGCACGCGTTCGTCGACGCCCGTAATGCCCAGCTGAATGGCGCCCGAGGGCACCGTCTCAACGTCCGTGACGCACGCTAGGTTGACGATATAGCGGCGGTGAACACGGAAGAAGCCAAAGTCGCAGAGCTTGGCCTCAAACTGCGCCAGCGAGGTCGTCGACAAAAAGCGATCATCGACGGTATAGATGCAGGAGTAATCGTCCTTGGCCATGATAAAGCGAATGTCGTCCACGGGAATGAGCACCTTGCGGCCGCCCTTTTCCACCGGGATACGCTCGATGGTCACTTTGCTGTCCGTAACCGGCTTGGCGCGTTGCATGACCTTCTCGATCGCGCGATCCAAGCGAGCTTCCTCGACCGGCTTCATCAGATAATCGACGGCATCCACGTCGAATGCCTCGACCGCATGGTCGCTATACGCAGTCACAAACACGATCGCCGGCGGATTTTTGAGCTTATGCAGCGCCTCGGCAAGTTGCAGGCCCGAGGCACCGGGCATCGAGATATCGAGAAACACGACATCCACGCGACTTTCCATAAGCATCTCGATGGCGGAGCGGACGCTCGACGCCTCCGTGATCGTGCCGATCTTGCCCGTTTGCTCGAGCAGGAAGCGAAGCTCCGAGCGAGCCGGCGCCTCATCATCCACAATCATCGCACGCAGCATAGGGATAAAACCTTTCGTCAACTAACTACGCCGGGCATCCGTCGCATGACGTTGAGCCCGTAGCCTTTTATTTTACTCTTGAATGTCAAAGATGCTCTCTGACAAATCAAGATGAAGGAGCACTTTGGTGCCCTTGCCCGGCGCCGATTCGACACGCGTATAGGAGTGCGGCCCATAAAAGCGATGGATGCGCTCCGAAATATTGTGCATGGCCACACCGGCGCCGCCACCCTGGGGAGAGCTGGCGTCGGGGCGGGCAGAGCGCTCGTCAAACAGTCTGGCGGCGGTACCCTCATCCATGCCCACGCCATTATCGGCCACGGCAATCAAGATTGCATCCTCGCCGTCTTGGTGAACGGTCACGTCGATCCTCAGGGCGTCGTCATCGCCCATACCATGACGTACGGCGTTCTCGACAATCGGCTGGATCACGAACGCCGGCACCAGCGTATCTTCCACGTCCTCGGACACATCGAACGTCGCAAGCACGCGGTCCTCGCCAAAGCGGGCCTTCTCAAAGGTAAGGTAGCGCTTGGTCTGTGCGACCTCGCGCGAGACCGGAATAAGCGATCCCGAGTTGTCGAGTGTGGCACGATAGAACGATGAGAACTCACGAAGCAGTTCGCGGGCCCGCAGCGGGTCGGTGCGCGTAAACGATGCAATGGTGTTCAGCGTGTTGAACAGGAAGTGCGGGTTAATCTGCGCCTGCAGCGCACGCACCTCGGCGCGCGCCGTGAGCTCCTTTTGCACCTCGAGCTCGTGGATGGCGAGCTGCGTGGACAAGATCTCGGCAAAGCCCGAGGCAAGCGCGTACTGGGTACGGTCGACGGCGCGCGGGGTCTTGTAGTAGAACTTGAGCGTGCCGACGGTACGATCGCCCACCTTGATGGGGGCGATAATGCCGGCGGGAACTTGGTTGTGCGAGCCGTCCGAGCCCACGACATCCACCATACGGTTGAACGACTGCACGATGCCATGTTCGATAACGTAGCGTGTGGCAAGCGTGTGGATGGGAGTATCGGGCAGCAGTTTTTCCTCAAACTCTCCCGCGCAGGCAAGCACGTTGCCCTCGTCGGTGATGGCCACCGTCATGGCGCGCGTCTCGGGCAAAATGCGCCGGCACACCAAACGCGCCGACTCCTGCGTCAGACCGCCCTTAATGTCCTCGAGCATGGCCGAGGCCACCGAGAGCGTCTCCTCGGTGTACTGGGAGCGCACCGAATCGGGATTGAGCGTCAAAAAGATAAAGATGCACAGAAAGATGCACAGCAGCGCGCAGGCAATCACCGTGGCGATCGGCTCGATACCGGTCACCAAGGCAAAAATAAAGTACACCAGCACGCAAATGGCGCAGGCAACGGCAATGATGCGAAAGATTGATATTGAACTATCGCGCTGGGCGCGGCGGTCGATCATTCGGCCCCCTCCAGGATACTGATCAGTTGTGCGTCACGCCAAAGCCCGTCCATGATCTTGGGCCAAAAGCTCTGGAAACGCAGGTAGCTTGCAGCGTTTTGGCGCGCATAGGCCTTTGCCTCGCCGATACCATGGCGCCAAATGCGCAGGTAGCCCTCATGCTCGCGGGTAAACACGCTGCGGACCATAGCGGTCTTGCGCACGCGGTCGTCGAGCTCGCGCGAAATCCACGGGCCCGGGTAGGGCATGAGTGATGCCGCCGTAACGGGAATGAGCTCCTTTTGATGCGCGGCGAATGTCAACTTGGCCCGTTCGTAGTACCAACGGTATACATCCTGCATAAAGCGCGGTGAGCGCTTTTCGGACTCCGGAGGCAGATGGCGCACGGTCCACTCGTTATCGAACCACACGTCGTAGCCAAACATGCGCATGTTAAAGAGGTAATCCAAGTCCTCGCCGCGGGTGATAAACGGGTCAAAGGCCACACGCGTAAAGGCGCGGGCGTGCAGGGCCATCAGGCCGCCGCACACGTAGTTGGAGCGCGAGATGCGGGTGCCCGAGAGCGCCTTTTTCATCCAACGGTTGAACTCGATGCGCTTGGTCCACCAACGATGGCAGATGCCCGCCTTGTCCGTGGGAGCCAGCGGCGAGCCGTCGCGATCGTAGAAATAGCCGCTCTTGACCAAGATCGGCAAGCCCTGACGCGTCTGCTGCCCCAACGCATAGGTCGCGCGCTTCATAAAGTCGGCGTCGATGACAGTCTCATCGTCATCCAAAAAGATAACCGCGTCATGCCCCAGCACAGCGGCACAGGCTAGCCCCATGTTGCGGATGGCACCGTAGCCTCGCAGGCTCACGCACTCGCCCGAACCCTTGGGCGCGATCTGAGCAACCCGGTCTGCGATGCGCGAGGCCTGGGTGTTGGTGACAACGGTGACCTTGAGCGTGGGATGCGCGTCGACAATCTCGTGCACGCGCAGCGACACATCGGCTGTGGCAGAAACAGGACAGACCACCAAAAGGATGATGCGTGGGATGTCGCACACCTGCTCAAGCGAGGCCAGGCAGCGGTCGAGTTCGGGATTGTCGGCGTTGAGTCGCGTCGAATGGTCATAGGTGCCAGGGGCGTTTGCGCAAGCGTCATCGCCCGCCCAATACGTTGGAATCACGACCGTGGCGTTCATGCCTTACCCTCCCTGCAACACAAAAACGGGACGCCGCCAAACACAGGCGACGCCCCGCGACCTAGCTGATTCCATCATACCCACTTGGGCAAATCATTGCTCGCAAGTCGCAATGTTTATTGCGGATAACCCCAAAAGAGTACCGTGGACAGGCACAATAGCCGCTCGCTCCTATGCGGCATGCTCTGCCGCCCGAGTCATGCGGGACAGGCGGACCAGTAGCATAAAGCCAACGACCAGCAGCACGCCAATGGAAAGGACGCCCAGCGACGGGTTGCCGGTCAGCGAGGTGACGACCGACACCAGGAAGGTGCCCATAACGCTTGCATAACGACCAAAGATGTCAAAGAAGCCGTAGTACTCGTTGGACTTTTCCTTGGGGATAATGCGGCCAAAGTAGCTACGGCTGAGCGCCTGCACACCGCCCTGGAACAGGCCGACCATAATGGCAAGCACCCAGAATTCAAAGGCGGTCTTTAGGAAGAACGCGGCGAACAGCACAATCCCCATGTAGGCGGCGACCGCCACCAGGATCATGTTGAGCGTGCCCACGCGTCCGGCGAGCTTGCCGTAGATGATGGCGGACGGAAAGGCCACGAACTGCGTAACGAGCAGCGCCAGCACCAGCTGCGTCGAATCGATGCCCAAGGCCGATCCGTAACTGGTGGCCATGGAAATGACCGTGTGCACACCGTCGATATAGAAGAAGAACGCGATCATGTAGACCAGCACGGTCTTATTGTGGGCAATCTCGCGCATGGTGTGTCCGACCTCGGAGAACACACCGCCCACGATGTGGCCGATGGTGTCCTCGGGACCGCGCTCGCGACCGTACTTTTGCTTATAGGTGCGAATGAGCGGCAGGGTAAAGATGAGCCACCAGGCACCAGTGATGATAAACGACAGACGCGTTGCCAGCATGGTGGGGATGCCAAGAGCGGGGCCACCCATGATGAGCGCCAGGCAGATGACGAACGGCACGGTGGAACCGATGTAGCCCCAGGCATAACCCGAGCTGGACACGGCGTCCATGCGCTCGTCGGTGGTAATGTCAGGCAGCATGGCGTCGTAGAACGTCATAGAAGAGTTAAGGCCGATGGTGCACAGCACGTACACGGTCAAAAATGCCATGGCAGACATTGGGATAGCCTGCGCCAGGCAAAGCACCAGGCCCGTGAGGAAGAAGCCCAAGAAGAACTTGATCTTGTTGCCGGCGTAGTCGGCAAGTGCGCCCAGAATGGGCATGAGCATGGCGATGACCAGCGAGGCGATCGTCTGCGCATTGCCCCAAGCGACCACCAGGTCGGCCGAGGAAGCGCCGGTATTGATGGCGTTAAAGTAAATGGGCACCACCGAGGTATTGAGCAGCACGAGGGCCGAATTGCCCACATCGTACATAACCCAGTTACGCTCGAGCTTGGTGTATTTCATGGACAGGGACCCTTCGTATTTGCCCGATATGCAGTTAGTTCATCGTACCCCAATTGTCCAGAAGCACCGGTAAGGATTCGGCAAAGGGGCACGCATGAGCCCTATTCCTCGCGGTCGAACTCCTCATCGGCATTGAGCACGCGACCGCTGTAATTGACATGGTTGGTCACGGCTTCCATATCGCCGGTCTCGATAAAGCGGGCAACCGTGCACTCGTAATCGAGCAGCGCGCGGTCAAAGACCTCGGGGAAGCTCTCGGTCGAGACTTCATCGGTAAAGGGATTCTTCCATGCCAAGTGGCCCAGGTTGCCGGTACGCTCGGGCAGCTCGGTCGTCACGCGGTGCGCAAGGCCGTCGAGCAGCGAGTAGTCGTGCACCAAGCCCTCAACCAGCGAGATCGCGCGCGTCTTTGCGGAGCCGGCCGGCTCAATCGCGCGGTAAAGTCGCTGCATATTGGCAACGGCAGCACCGTACTCCCCCGCCGGAATGTCAATGCCGTACACGCGTCCGGCAACATAGCTCATCAGCACGCCGGCCACGCGATTGATGCGATCGGTGGTGACGATCTCGCCCGCCGGCGGGTAATCGTCGACCGTAGCGCCATCGCGTTTAAGCTGCAGCATCAGTACATCCAGGTCGCTCTCGATCACGGCATGGACCTGACTGCTCGAATCCTCAAGCTCTGAATCGGACTCCACGATGCCAAACTGCTGCTCATAGACAAAGGGGTGAGCGTTGCGGTCGAGCACGTAATGAGACAGCAGGCCCAGCGCAAAGGCACGACCCAAGCTGGCATCGCGCGGCAGCAGATGCGACACGCCGTCGCGCAGGCACGCGAACTGGCGAGACATGCGCGACCGATGCATGACCTGCGCCAGCAGCGTGCAGTCGGAAACACGCGGTGTCAGAATGTGAAAGAAAAACGGGTCGGGGCCTTGGTTGCCCAAGATAAAGGCAATGCGCTCTTCATCGGACGTGATGACGCCCTGCGGAAGACGGTCGATGCTTTCCTCGCCAAACAGATGATGGGTGATAAGCGCGGGCATAATGATCCTTTCGATTTCATTCGATGCCACCCATTATGCCCACCGCGCGCCCATGCCAAACCTGCGATGGTAAACGACAGCACGCAAGCCTCTTACGCAAGCCCCAGGTGCGACTTGACCTCGGCGGCACGACGACGGGACACCGGTACCGTCGAGTTCACGCGGTCGAGCCTGAGCTCCATCAACCCCGTGGAGCCAATCTCAACATTGTGCACGTCTTCCAAATTGACCAGGTAGCTGCGATGAACGCGAATAAAGCCCTCGGAGTCCAAGCGACGCTCGAGCGAAGAGATCGACTCATTGATCAGGTACGTTCCCTCGGCGCAGATGGCGTTGCAAAAATCGGCGCGCGCCTCAAAGTAGCAAACGTCTGCGGCGGGAATGAACACCTTTTTGCCCCCGCGGTCCACCGTCAGACGCAAAGGCTGGCGCGGAGCGTGGATAACACGACGGACGCCCAAGGCCGCCTCGATCTTGTCGAGTGCCTTTGACAGGCGTGCGTCCTCAACCGGCTTGACGACATAATCGACGGCATCGAGGTTATAGGCATCAGCCGCATACTCGGCAAATGCCGTCACAAACACCACGACCGGCGGCGTCTTTAGGTTCTGCAGCGTCTCGGCAAGCTCAATTCCCGAGCGACCGGGCATGGTAATGTCTAAAAACAACACGTCGGGCTTGTTCGACAGAATCGACTCCACGGCTTCGGGGACATTGCCCGCCTCGGCAATATGACCCACACGCGTATCCTTTTCCAATAGATAGCGTAGCTCAGCCCTAATAGGAGGCTCGTCATCAACCACCAAGATGTTCCATCCCTCGGACATATGCGCTTCCCCTCTTTTTTCTCTCGATCCAACCGCGCGCTACACCTTCATCGGCGCCGGCTCATGCGGCTCGCCGTTCAGCTCGACGATGACCTGCGTTCCCACGCCCTCCTGGGACTTCACGCGCATGCCAGAATCTTCCCCGTAAAAGAAATGGATGCGCTGAAGCACGTTGAAGAGCGCCAGGCCGCAGCCTCGTTTGATGGAGCCGTCGGCGGTAATGCTCTCGGGCTCCTCTCGGCGATGCTGCTCAAACAGGTGCGCGCAGACTTCTTCGCTCATACCGATGCCGTCATCTTCGACGATGATCTCCAGACCGTCATCGGTCTCAAAAGCCCTAACACGAATAGAAAGCGGCTCGGTCTCGCGCTGCGCATGCTTGATGCAGTTTTCGAGCAGCGGCTGCAAGATAAACGGCGGCACCATGCTGTCGCGCACCTCAAAGTCGATATCGACCGAGACGCGCAGGCGGCCGTCGCCATAACGAGCCTGCATAAGATTGATATAGCGAGTGCCCTGTTCCACCTCGTGCTCGAGCGTTGTGAGGGTATCGGAATCGGACAGTGTCTGACGGTAGTAATTGGAAAAGTCGATGAGCAGCGACCTGGCCTTGTCCGGCTCGGTACGTACGAGCGACACAATGGTGCTGATGGTGTTAAACAGAAAATGAGGATCGACCTGCGATTGCAAGGCGCGCAGCTCCACGCGGGCCGTAAGCTCGTCCTGGCGCTCGAGCTCAAAGCTCGCAAGCTGCGTGGAAATGAGGTCGGCAAAGCCCGAGGCAAGCGCCGTCTGGCGCATATCGATGCTGCTCAGACGGGGATAATACAGCTCGAGCGTGCCCACGCAATGCCCGCGCACGGTAAGCGGTGCGACAATACCGGCGCGCAGGCGCGGAAAGTAGCCACCTGTCTCGGTCGAGGCATCGCGCGAGAAAACGCTTTGCTCACCGCTGTTGATCACATTGAGCGTGGTCCGCAGCACCACCGGGGTGCCCGCGGGGCATTTTGCCGAGTCCTCGCCCCAGCTTGCCAACACCTGCTTGCCGTCGGTAAAGCAGATGGCAGAGGCGATGGTTTCGGACAGGATGATCTTAGAGGCGCCCAGGGCAGCTTCGGGCGTAAGGCCGCGCGACGTGTAGGCGAATATTTTCGACGCGATGGCGAGCGTGCGGTCGGTAGCGCTCGATGTGAGGTCGTCGGGAACGACAAAGACGTACGAGAAGAAGAAGCACAGCATGACCAAGCCGGCAATGACGACAACGGCCGGAACGGGATTGGGATTATCGGTTAGATCCCAGATGAGCAGCAGGATAAGCAGCGGAACGACAATACCGAGCAAGATGGCTTGAACCACATGCTGAGCGGTACGAAAGACCTTGGTAGAGTTGTAGCTCTTGCCCAGAATCAGCCTATTGAGATCCACCGTCATCTCCTTCTTACTGACGCACCCCATAGCAATAAAGAGGGCCGCAAGCGACCCTCTCCATTGCATTATGCAATCAAAAACTGTGTTTTACATCCAGCCATCGACAAACGGTATCTTAGGCGCTGTATTTGTTGGCCTCGCCAAAGGTGCCAGCCTCGACGATCCAGCCGTCCTTCATGATGACGTCCATGTTGTCGGTGTTGAGCACGTGGATGTCGGCGGCGACGTCACCGTTGACGACCAGCAGGTCGGCGCACTTGCCGGCCTCGATGGAACCGGTCTCGTCCTCGATGTGGCACATCTTGGCACCGTTGAGGGTGGCGCAGGTGATGGTCTCGACCGGGGTGAAGCCGATCTTGTCGACGAACTCGTACATCTCCTCGATGGAGCAGGTGCCGTACGGGGTGACGAAGGAGAAGGAGTCGGAGCCGATCGTCATGACGACGCCGCGCTTCTTGGCCTCGCGCAGGCAGTCGTAGTTGCGCTGCAGCTCCTTCTCGACCAGGGTGCCCTCGTACTTGTCGTGCAGCTCGGGGACGTAGACGGGCGGATAGGTGGCGTACCAGGTGGGCAGGAAGGCGATCGTCGGCGTGAAGAAGGTGCCCTGCTCGGCCATGAGGTCCATGGTGCGCTCATCGATATCGAAACCGTGGATCAGCTGCTCGCAGCCAAAGCGGACGGAATCGTAGGCAGCGGCGTGGTTGTTGTAGCAGTGGCTCCACACGGGGATGCCGACCAACTTGGCCTCTTCGATCACGGCCTGGATCTCCTCGGAGCAGTAGTGCTGGTCGCGACCGGAGTCCCAGCGCCAGATGCCGCCACCGGTAGCCCAGATCTTGATGGCATCGGGGTTCTCGCGCAGGCGACGACGGACGGCCTTACGCAGATCCCAAGGACCGTCGACCTGATCGCCCCAGGGGTGCGATTCCTTGTTGAGCTCCTGGCTGCAGTGGTGGGAGTCACCGTGACCGGCAACACGGCAGAAGCCGAGTCCGGTGGCCAGAACGCGCGGGCCCTTAAAGACGCCCTTGTCGATGCAGTCGCGGATCTGGATACCAAAGCGGCCGATCTCGCAGACGGTGGTGAGGCCGTGGGTGAGGCAGTCGTAGGCCTGCTTGACGGCGACGGCCTGCTTCTCGAGGAGCGGCTGCATAACCCAATCGGTGTCATCGTCGGTCAGGTTGCCCGAGAAGTGCAGGTGGGTGTCGATCAGACCGGGAAGGACGGTCTTGCCGGCGGCGTCGATAACCTCAACGCCCTCGGGAAGGTCCTGCATAGCACCGGCATACTCGATCTTGCCGTTGTCGTCGACGAGAACGAGGGAGTTCTCGACCGGCTCGGCACCGGTACCGTCGATGAGCTTGCCGCCAACGATTGCATACTTAGTGGACATGGTTCCTCCTTATGGATCCATATAGTGGGCGAGGCCGTGTTGGGTTAAGGCCTCACAAAGCTACCCAAGTGGTGCCGGGTTCGGTGCGCGGGAGAGAGGATTCCGCGCACCCGATCCGCCCCGGCCAGGCGTTACTTTTTGCGGGAATTGGTGAAAGCCATGAGGGCCAGGCCAATGGCCAGCCAGCCGATCACGATGCTCCACTCCACCATGTTGAGGGAGGCGGGAGAGAACGGGATCACGAGCAGGCCAATGATGGTGCCGCAGGCAACGATAGCGAGGCTGATGCCAAACTTGCCGCCGGGCACCTCGTAGGGACGAGGCAGGTCGGGCTCGGTGAAGCGCATGCGCAGGCAAGCGAGGGCGACCATGCCGCAGGAGAAGATGAAGGCGAGAGCCGACACGTTGGTCAGAGGGATGAGCATGTTCTTGCCCAGGAACGGACCGACGACGGTGATGACGCCCAGAACGACGCAGGCGAGCTTGGGAGCGCCGGACTTGGGATCGACCTCGGCGAACTTCTCGGGCAGCTGGCCCTTTCGGCCCATGGCGAGCATGATGCGGCTCGTGGCGCCGTAGAAGGAGTTCATCGGGCCCATGGGCCCAAGCGTGGCGATGACGAGCATGGCCAGGTACAGGAGCATGTTGATGCCCTTGAGGCAGGCAAGCGCGGGAACCGGGCTCTTAACAAACTCATGCCAGTCGAGGATGGTGCCGAACGAGTAGATGCAGACCATGTAGAAGCCGCCGGCGGCCAGCAGGGCCAGGGAGATGATCTTGCCGAACTTGTTCCAGTTGAGACCCTCGGCTGCTTCCTCAGCCTGCTGAGGAATGGTATCGAAGCCGGCGTAGAAGAACGGGGTCAAAACCAGGACCGACACGATGCCGGCGAACAGGCTGGTGCCCTCGGTAGCGGGCTTGCCGCCGCCAGCACCGGTGACCTGGGAGAACACGGGCATGGCGTGTTCCGGCGAACCGGTGAACAGCGAGACACCCATGGCGAGCAGCATGCCGCAGAGCAGAGCCTTGGTCAGGAAGGCCTGGAGCTTGGCGGCCGAGCTGGCACCGCGGAAGTTGAGGAAGATGACGTAGACTGCAAAGCCGAGCGCGATCAGCGTCGGGAACAGGTAAACGTCGGCGCCCAGGATGGTGTAGAGCTTGACGGCTCGCAGCCACTCAAGGCCGGGCAGGCTGCCGAACATCTCGGACACGAGGGTCGAGATGGCGATGGCCTCCCACGGGCACAGGATGCCGTTGCCCAGGGCCAGGAGCCAGCCGGTGATGTAGCTCATCGTACGGCCAAAGCTACGATCGACATACTCGACGATGCCGCCCGAGATGGGGATAGCAGCCGTGAGCTCACCGAAAACAGCTCCGACGGGCACGAGAAAGATTGCACCCAAGAGGAATGCGATCATAGCGGGAACGGGACCGCCACCCACGACCATCCAGTCGCCGACCTGCAGAACCCAACCGGTACCGATGATGGCACCGAAACCGATGGTGAAGAAGTTCCAGAGCGAGAGCGTTTTCTTCATGCCACCGTTACCTTCGACTGCAACTTCTGCGTTCTTGTCCGCCATTGTTCCCCTCCTTTCCTTATTGACGCCTCTTTGACGTCACCCCTTGCACGGTCTGTTTTGCCGCGCGCTTTTATTTCGTGGCTTTAAGATACGGCCTTGGCACAGCAGCGCCGCTTGCGGCTCGACCGAAGGCAGAACCGCAAAACGAGCGGCGCCGTTTTTGGGACGAACGGAGGAAGACGTCATTCGTCTTGGACGCTTTCATCTTGGCTGCTTTTGAATACCTGTTGCCGTGACGCTTGGCGCGCGGCGCGGCAACGTTCATACCATTTGTCAGGCTTTTGGCGCACATGCCCATGTGTCGTGCATCTTTTTATGTAGGATAGACAAGTTACACATGAGGCAAGGTGATTCGAATGGCATATGGATACAATGACGGCGACCAACGGCCACAAAGCGTGCGCCTTGCCGGCCGCACCACGCCAACGCCCAGAAGCACCTCCGACAACGACAACCCGCAGCGCCCCCAAGAGCAGCTCGGGGCTTCTTCGCGGCAACAAAGCCGTACCGTGCAGCAGTCAGACCGAATGAGTACGAGCACACGCCAACGCCAGACCGACACATCGCAGCCACGCCGCTACGATCGCCGTAAGACCGACTACTACGTTAAGCGCTCCTTTTCGCGACCTCAACGCGATTGCGGCAATTCCGCCCCTCGCCCCGCGTAGCACACCACAAGTCACGCGCTTCC
>URVD01000029.1 GCA_900551195.1 uncultured Collinsella sp. | reverse complement strand
CTGCGGTTACACCGGCACCGCTGCCGATGCTACCTGCCCCAAGTGCGCCGGCGAGATGTATCAGCGCGACGACGACAAGCCCGAGACCATCAAGAACCGTCTCGACGTCTACGAGAAGTCCACGAGCCCGCTCGTCGACTACTATCGTGGCCAGGGTCTGCTCAAGTCGGTCAACGGTGACCAGGCTCGCGAGACCGTGTACGGGGATGTCAAAGAGGCTCTCGGTCTATGATCAAGATTAAGTCTGCAACGCAAATCGAGCAGATGAAGAAGGCAGGAGCGCTATCTAAGATGGCGCTCCGCCACGTTGGAGCCATGGTGCGCCCTGGTGTTTCGACCTTTGAGCTCGATCAGCTCGCGGAGCAGATTATCCGTATGCATGGCGGCACCCCGGCCTTTAAGGGTTACGGCGGGTTCCCCGGTACCATTTGCGCATCGATTAACGATGCCGTGGTCCACGGTATTCCCAACCCCGACATGATCCTGCGCGATGGCGATATCATCTCCATCGATACGGGAGCCGTTGTCGACGGTTGGGTTGGCGATAACGCTTGGACGTTTTTCGTCGGCACCCCTACGCCCGAGGCCAAGGCCCTGTGCGAGGTCACGCGCGATTGCCTTAAGGCTGCCATCGAGCAGGCTATTCCCGGTAACCATATCGGGGACGTCGGTTATGCCGTTCAGTCTCTCGCCGAGTCTCACGGTTACGGCGTGCTTCGCGACTATGTGGGCCATGGCATTGGCCGTGTGATGCACGAGGACCCCAACGTTCCTAACTATGGAAAGAAGGGGAGAGGCGTTCGCCTCCAGGCCGGCATGGTCATTGCCATCGAGCCGATGGTTACGATGGGTTCCAACCATGTGAGCACGGGCTCCGACGGTTGGATCGTCACGACCAACGACCACCTGCCCGCCGCGCACTACGAGAACACCGTCGCCATTACCAATGACGGTCCGGTGATTCTCACCACGGATGCCCAAGGTGCTTGGTGTTCGCTCCAAGGCGGAGAAATGTAACAAGTTCCACTTAGTTGTGGAGCCATTACGAAGTTATTACGATGCGTGCATACGTGTTGTAGAATACTCAATCGCTGTCGTTTTCTAGAGAAAGATGATTGCTTGTGAAGAAGGAAGACGCAATTGAGCTCGAGGGTACGGTAAAGGAACCGTTGCCCAATGCCATGTTTAAGGTTGAGCTCGAGAACGGTCATTCGGTTCTGTGCAACATTTCTGGCAAGATCCGAATGAATTACATCCGTATTCTCCCCGGTGACAGGGTTGTCGTGGAGCTTTCCCCGTACGACCTGACCCGCGGCCGCATCACCTATCGCTACAAATAGCGGCACGCATACACGCACTCCATTTCCGGCTGCAGGCTTAGCTCAACCTACGGTCGGATTGTGTGTGAAGACCAGCCATAGTTTTAAACGCCTGCGGCTGGGCGAGTAGATAGTAGGGAAGTAGTTTGAGCGCTACCGAAAGGAAGAACGATGAAGGTACGTCCTTCGGTCAAGAAGATGTGCGATAAGTGCAAAATCATTAGGCGCCATGGCAAGGTCCTCGTCATTTGCGAGAACCCCCGTCATAAGCAGCGTCAGGGTTAAGAGAGGAGACTACGTTGGCCCGTATTAATGGTGTCGACCTCCCGCGTGAGAAGCGCGTTGAGATCGGTCTGACCTACATTTACGGCATCGGCCGCACCACTGCGACGAAGATCTGCGTCGAGTGCAACGTTAACGTGGATACGCGCGTTAAGGACCTCACCGAGGATGAGGTTAACGCCATCCGTGATTATATCGATAAGAACCAGATCATGGTTGAGGGCGACCTCCGCCGTGAGCGCAACCAGAACGTCAAGCGCCTTATGGACATCGGCTGCAACCGCGGCCTTCGTCACCGCAAGGGCCTCCCGGTCCGCGGCCAGCGCACCCACACTAACGCTCGTACCCGCAAGGGCCCGAAGCGTCAGATCGGTGCTAAGAAGAAGAAATAAGGAGCGCTAGATAGATGGCTACTGCTAAGAAGAACGTTCGCGCTGCCCGTCTGAAGCGCGCGGACCGTAAGAACATTTCCGTGGGCCAGGCTCACATTCGTTCTACGTTCAACAACACGATCGTTTCGATCACCGATCCCCAGGGCAACGTCATTTCCTGGAAGTCGGCTGGCCAGGTGGGCTTCAAGGGCTCCCGTAAGTCCACGCCGTTCGCTGCCCAGATGGCTGCCGAGGCTGCTGCCAAGCAGGCCATGGAGCACGGTATGAAGAAGGTTTCCGTCTTCGTCAAGGGCCCCGGCTCCGGTCGTGAGACCGCCATTCGCTCCCTCCAGGCTGCTGGCCTCGAGGTCTCGAGCATCCAGGACAAGACCCCCATTCCGCACAACGGCTGCCGCCCCAAGAAGCGTCGCCGCGTGTAACTGAAAGGATCGTATCAATATGGCAATCGACAGGACTCCTGTTCTTAAGCGCTGCCGTCAGCTCGGGATCGATCCCGCTGAGCTCGGTTACAGCAGCAAGAAGGAATCTATCCGTCAGCCCAAGCGCCGTCGCAAGGAATCTGAGTACGGCATGCAGCTGCGCGAGAAGCAGAAGGTCAAGTTCATCTATGGCGTTCTGGAGAAGCAGTTCCACGGCTACTTCAACAAGGCCCGTAAGATGAACGGCGTCACCGGTGAGAACCTCATGATCATCCTTGAGTCTCGCCTTGACAACGTCGTCTTCCGTCTTGGCTTCGCCCGCACCCGCAAAGAGGCTCGTCAGTCCGTCCGTCACGGTCACTTCACCGTGAACGGCAAGCGCGTGGATATTCCGTCCTACCGCGTCAAGGCCGGCGACGTCGTCGCTGTCGGCGAGAAGTTCCGTGACCTCCTCCCCATCAAGGAGGCTCTGATTTCCTCCGAGCGCTTTGAGGTCCCTGGCTGGCTCGAGGTCGATATCGAGAAGCTGTCTGGTAACGTGCTCGCTCTGCCGACGCGTGAGCAGATCAGCGGTGATATCAACGAGCAGCTCATCGTCGAGCTCTACTCTAAGTAGTCCATCCGGGCTGCTGAGGCTGGAGGTAATACATGTCAGAATTCATTAGGCCTCAGGTTCAGGTCGAAGAGATCAACGAGACGTCTGCTCGTGTCTCCGTCGAGCCGCTCGAGCGTGGCTACGGCGATACGCTGGGTAACTCCCTTCGTCGCGTACTTCTGTCCTCGCTCGAGGGTGCCGCCGTCGAGGCTATTCAGATCGATGGTGCACAGCACGAGTTCATGACCATCCCTAACATGGTCGAGGATGTCACCGACATCGTCCTGAATGTCAAGGGTCTTGTCTTCAGGGCTCTCGGCACGACCGACGAGGCGACCGCCACCATTTCTGTTGACGGCCCCTGCGAGGTCACCGGTGCGGACTTCTTTATTCCGTCCGAGTTTGAGCTGGTCAACCCCGAGCAGCACATCGCTACGCTTACCGAGGGTGGCCATCTCACCATGAGCATGCGCATCGGCTATGGCCGCGGCTATGTCTCTGGCGAGGCTAACAAGCGCGACAACGATCCCATCGGTGTGATCCACGTCGACTCGCTGTACTCGCCGGTGTCCCGTTGCGCCAAGCTCGTTGAGGCTTGCCGTGTCGGTCAGCACACCGACTACGACCGCCTTGTCCTCGAGATCGAGACCAACGGCTCCATCGCTCCGCGCGACGCCGTGGTCCAGGCTGCCAATATCATCAACCAGCATATGGCTGCCTTTATGAACCTTGCCGAGACCCCCGAGGTCGAGGAGGAGGCTTCGATTTTCGCTCCCGAGGTCACCAACGACAACGCCGAGCTGGACAAGCAGATCGAGGATCTGGACCTTTCCGTCCGTTCCTACAACTGCCTTAAGCGCGCCAGCATTCACTCGGTCCGTCAGCTCGTTGAGTTCTCGGAGAACGATCTGCTTAACATCCGTAACTTCGGTGTTAAGTCGATCGAGGAAGTGAAGGACAAGCTTGAGTCCATGGGCCTGAGCCTGAAGGCTTAATGCTTCGCATATTTGAGGAGAAACTAGACCATGCGTCACAACGTTAAGAAGGGCCTGAAGCTCGGCACCGATGCGAGCCACACCAAGGCCATGAAGAAGAGCCTGGCCAAGGCCCTCTTCGAGAACGACCGCATCAAGACCACCGAGACCCGCGCTAAGGCGCTGCGTTCGGTCGTCGACCCGATCATCACCTGGGCCAAGAAGGGCGACCTGCACTCTCGTCGTCTGGCCATCGCCAAGCTCGGCGATAAGCAGCTCGTTGCCGAGATCTTCGACAAGGCTGCCCAGGGCATGTGGCAGGACCGCAACGGCGGTTACACCCGCATCATGAAGCTCGGCAACCGTAAGGGCGACAACGCTCCTATCGTTATCATGGAGCTCGTCACCGAGCCTTGCACGCCTAAGGCCAAGAAGGCTGCTCCGGCCCCCAAGAAGGCCGCTGCTCCCAAGAAGGTCGAGGCCGTCGAGGAGGCTCCTGCTGAGGAGACCGCTGAGTAGACAATCCGTCTGCATAGGCTATATTCGAGGGGTACGTTCGCGTACCCCTCTTTTTTTGTCGCGATACCGTTGATTGTTTGTTGGGAGCGCCCATGACCGCGCCGTCTGATTTCAATTCGATTCCTGAGCTCGATGCCACGCTTGTATTCTGTGTTGCCTATGATGGCTCGTCCTATAGCGGATTTGCCGAGCAGCCGGGCCAGACGACCGTTGCGGGCGAGTTGCGCCGCGCTATCGAGACGCTGCTGCGCCGCCCGATCGATCTGACGTGTGCGGGTCGTACCGATGCCGGCGTGCATGCGGTGGCCCAGTACATTAGCGTGCCCGTAACGGACGCTGAGCTTGCTCTGACGCGCCGTAGGTGGCTGAGGGCTATGGATGCCCTCCTGCCCAAAGATATCGCCATAAACGAGGTCTACAAGGCCCGTAGGGGCTTTTCTGCCCGCTTTGACGCGCGGTCCCGTACGTATACGTACCGTATTGCCGATCGAGATGCGCGCCCCGTGCTGTCCCGCGGTGCCGTGTGGTGGCATCGCTATCCCCTCGACGTCGATGCGATGGCGGCCGCCTGCCCTGCGCTTTTGGGCGAGCAGGACTTTAAGAGCTTTTGCAAGGTTGCTTCGGCCGTTGGCAAACCCACGCATCGCTGCGTGATGCGTGCCGAATTTGGCCATGAGGTTGCGTTTGGCGAGGACATCCTGACGTTCACCATCGAGGGCAATGCGTTTCTGCATTCGATGGTCCGTACGATCGTGGGCACGCTTGTCGAGATTGGCATGCATCGCCGTGAACCCGAGTGGATGCGCGAGGTCATCGATGCTTGCGACCGTACCGCTGCGGGCCCCACGGCTCCTGCCTGCGGCCTTACGTTTATGGGTGTGGATTACGGCCCCGACGAGCTTGTCGTTCTCGACTAGGGGAGTGCTCGGCGCGTCTGTGCCTTGCACATACTATGTGTGAGCTGCGCGTGTGCAACATCTGTTCTTGGCGTGCAACATGTTAGGCGGCTCGTTGCTTTTATAGCTCGGGTGTACCATGAACGACAGTTTGATTTGGTGCTATCGAGAGGATGGAAAACTTGGTTCGACGTTGTTCGCATCCGCGACTTTCGGTGATCCTTGTGGTAGAAGGTTCGCCCAGCTATGCGATGCGTGCGCTCGAGAGTATCCAGAACCAAGACCTCTATGATTTGCAGATTGTCGTTGTCTGCCGCGATGCTGTGCCCGGTGTGCGCCATTCGCTTCAAGTTGCTGCCGACAGGGACATCCATATTGATTTGATTGACGTCGAGGACGCGAAGCGCGGCGCTTGTCTTCGTGCCGGTTTTGATGCCTCGCGCGGCTCTCAAATCATCGCCATGAACGCCGATGAGTGGTTTGCTCCGCAGGCCCTTTCCAAGATGGTCGATATCGCGTGCGATACTGCGGCAGACATTGTGCTCCCCTCGGTGTCGCTCGATCGATACGATGCGCATCGCGAGCGTCATTCGCGCGTCTTGGATGCTGCCTCTATTGCCATAGAAGACGAGTCTTCTATGGTGACTGGGCTGCCCCAGTTGATTTTAGGCGGCTTGGTTGCTCAAGTCTCTGGCGTGATGTACAGCCGTCCACTGTTTGAGGCATGTCTTTTGTGCGATAAGACGTTTCGCACGGTTGGGTTTATGGCGTGCGCGCTCTCGCAGGCACAGCGCGTCTCCGGATGCGGCGACGCTTGTTTCCACGCGGCGGCGCCTAAGCTTACAGATGCCTTTGATCCCACCATGTATGCCAAGGTATCCGATGACGCCCGGGCGCTCGACGAGCTTGCGGACTCACTCTCGGAAGCAGATAGCGGTGGTCGGCTCAAGCTGGCAAGCCAAAAGTTCTACTTTGCCGGACTGGTCGCCTGCATCGAGAATTTGTGTCTGAGCCCGCATGGAGTGTCGTCAATCGAGCGTTCCGCCCGCATGCGTGATATGCTCGAGGCGCCTCGAACCCGTCAGATGGTCGCCGCGCTCAAGGATAACCATCGGGGACTCGGTCTGTTGTTTGGGCCGATCGCCAGCGCCAAGCCCGCGCGCTGCGTGATGTGTACGCATCTGGCAGCTTTTCTTAACCGGACGGGCGCAAAAACCGCCTAAACGGCTCATTACGAAACAAACTTGCATAGAATTGTTTCGAAATGCGTTCTTATACACAAAAGCCTTCAAATAGCGTTAAACTATTCAATCACTGATTGATTGTCTCCGCCATCTTTTGGAGAGAGGGTTTGTATGGCTAAAAAACGCAATGGGCGCCAGGATGCCATTAGAGATATTGTGCGCAATAAGGATGTCCGCACGCAGCGCGTGCTGGTCGATGAGCTCCGTGCTATGGGCTTTGATTGCACGCAGGCGACTGTCTCTCGCGATATTGCCGATATGGGGCTGCGTAAGCTCCCTGAGGGCATCTATGTTCTGGCAGAGGACCTACACCTGCAGCGTATGGTTTCCGAGCTCGTAACGGGCGTTCTGCGTACCGATAATCTGGTTATGATCAAGGCTCAGCCTGGCACGGCTTCCGGCATCGCCGCCGCCGTTGATGCGGCAGAGTTGCCCGATGTGCTTGGCTCGCTTGCCGGCAACGATACGATTTTGGTTATTGCCCAGACGGCCGAGGACGACGAGCGCCTCGAGGCGCTGATCAATAAGCTGAGCAATTCTCGCAAGTAGGCGTGCGGGTCGTGCGCTCGGCACTTCGTGCACTGACATAGTGGCTTGTAAGGGGTATCGACGTTGGTCGGTACCCCTTTTTGTTTGCCGGTATAAAGACCGCCCACCAGGTCGCTTCAAACTAAAAGGCCCCGAGCAGTTCAATAAGCTGCTCGGGGCCCTTGTTGCTTATGGCCGGATGATTTCTAGCCGACCGTATCGTCAGGCGTGGGTGAGGGGTCGGGAGTGGGCGTAGGCGTAGGCGTAGGCGTGCCGCCATCGCCGCCGGTCGAACCACCAGTGGAGCCGCCCGTCGAGCCACCGGTCGTACCGGTGCCGCCGGTGGTGTCGCCGCCCGTGGTCTCGGTGGTCGTGGTCGTCGTGGTAGTCGTCTTGGTGGTTTCCTCTTCGTCCTCGTTCTCGTCCTTGTCGTCGTTCTCCGTCTTCTTGGTGTTGTTGGTGCCGTAGAACTTCCAGACGCTGTTGTTCTTGTAGGTGGGCGCCGTTCCGGTCGCAAACTCCTCGCGCTCGGTACCGGTCAGAACGGTGTTCATAAACCGCTTAAAGACAGGCAGGTTGGTGCTGTCGCCCAGCAGGTCCGTGCCGTACTTTTGGATGGGGATCTCGCCCGCGGAATAGCCGGTCCACAGGGCGCACGCCAGCTGCGGGGTATAGCCGCAGAACCAAAGGTTGGTGGTGTTGTCGGTGGTGCCCGTCTTGCCGGCATAGGGCTGGTTGACACTCAGGGCGCCGGCAGCACCCGTACCGCTGCCCTTCATGACGCCGGACAGAACATCGGTGACCGCGGCGGCCTCGCCCTCGGTAAGCACCTGTGAGGGATTGTCGGTGTGCTGGTACAGCACCGAACCGGTACGAGAATCAATCTCGGTGATGGCGATCGGCTGGCGATAGTAGCCGCCGTTGGCAAACGTCGCGTAGGCGGCGGCCATCTCGAGTGGCGAGATCGAGCCGGTGCCGAGCGTCATGACGGGAACGTCCTCGATGTTGTCCTTGGCGGGGTCGATGCCGAGCTTTTTGACGAGCGAGATGATCTTGCTGTTGCCGACGGCTTCCGCCACCTGGATGTAGCCGGTGTTGGAGGAGTATGCCGTCGCCTGCTTAAGCGTGATGTTGCCGTAGCTCTGGTTGGCGTAATTTTGGACCTCGGTCGTGGTGCCCTTGGCCTTGAGCGGCGAGTTGCAGTTGAGGGTGACGTTGGGGTTCATGCCGTTTTGGATGGCAGTTGCCAGCGTAAAGGCCTTAAAGGTGGAGCCGACGGGACGCTTGGCCGTGGCATGGTTTACGTGGTTCTCGTCGGCGTTGTAGTCGTAGCCGCCCACCATGCACTTGATGTAGCCGGTCTTGGGGTCGACGACGACCATGCCCATGTCCAGGCCGTCAAGCGAGAGCGTGTCGAGCTGCTCGCGGACGGCATTCTCTGCCACCTGCTGCATCGTGGGGTCGATGGTGGTCTTGACGGTCAGGCCGCCCTTAAAGAGCACGTCGGTCGAGAACTCCTGCTCCAGCAGCTGCTTGACGTAGGAGACAAAGTAGGGCTGCGAGTAAACGTCGACGCCGCTGCCCGAGATTTCGGTCACGTTGAGGGTGATGGGCTCGGCCTGTGCGGCATCGTGCTCCTCCTGGGTGATGTGGCCCAGGCGCAGCATGTTGTCGAGAACCTTGTTGCGGCGAGACAGTGCCAGATCGGGATTGACCGTGGGGTCGTACTGCGAAGGCGAGTTGGGAAGGCCGATGAGTAGCGCGGCCTCGCTCAGGGTGAGGTCGGCGGCGCTCTTGGACAGATAGGTCTCGGCTGCGGCCTCGATGCCGTAGGCGCCGTGGCCGTAATAGATGGTGTTGAGGTACATCATGAGGATCTCGTCTTTGGAGTACATGTCCTCCATCTTGATGGCGATGTAGGCCTCGCGCACCTTACGCTCAATGGTCGAGTCGAATTGCTCCTCCTGCAGGATGGTGTTGCGCACAAGCTGCTGGGTGATCGTCGAGGCGCCTTCGTGCCCGCCGCCGAGGGTTGCCACCGCAGCACGCGCGATACCCCACAGGTCGATACCGCCGTGCTCGTAGAAGCGCTCGTCCTCGACGTCAACGGTGCCCTGCAGCACGTAGGGGGAGACCTCGTCCTTGGTGATAGACTTGCGGTTTTGCGTGTAGAAGCTCGCGATCTTGTTGCCGTTGCAGTCGACGATCTCGGTGGGCTCGCTCACCAGATACGCGTTGGCGTCGGTGTAGTCGGGCAGATCGGACAGCCAGCGGTTGACGTTACCGACCATGCCGATGCCAAATGCCACGCCCGCAATCAGCAGAAAGCCCAAAAACGAGAGCAGGATTATGGGCAGAGCATGCGTCTTTGAACGGCTGCGTCCCTGTCGTTGGCGAGGACCCATATATTGACCTCCAGGTATGTCGTGCCGGACGGTGGATGTGCCGTCGGGGCAGGATGGACATAAGTTATTACACGATAAACCAAACGGGGCGCGCGAGGCCTCGTGTATGCTGGAAGACGGCATTTTTCAGAGTGAATGCATACCTTGGTAAGGAGTTTGTCGATGGCGATTCGGACGATGGGGCCGAGCGGACAATACGAGACTGGATTGGATGCTGCCGGTGCGGCGCTGCCCGAGCTGCTGGCGCCGGCGGGCGGACTCGACCAGATGCTTGCGGCCATCGCCGCGGGTGCCGATGCCATCTATGCGGGGTTGGGCGGCTTTAACGCCCGTGTGAGCGCCCATGGCTTTACGGATAACGAGTTTGCGCGCGGCTGCGCCGTGGCGCATGCCCATGGCGTGCGTGTGTACGTAACGCTCAACGTGTTCGTGTTTGACGATGAGTTGTCCGACGCGGTGGCGTTGGGAGCTCATGCACTGGAGCTGGGCGCCGATGCTCTGATTGTCGCCGATGCCGGGTTGGCCTGCGCGCTGCGCGCGGCGATTCCCGGGGTCGAGATTCACCTGTCCACGCAGGCGGGCGCTCATAGCGAGGGTGCCGTGCGGCTTGCCGCCGATGAGCTGGGGGTCGAGCGCGTGACGACGGCACGCGAGCTGACGGTCGACGAGATTGCGGCGCTATGTGCCACGGGCGTGCCCATCGAGGTATTCTGCCACGGTGCGATTTGCATCGGCTATTCGGGGGCGTGCGAGTTCTCGGCCTTGCGGCGTGGGCGCTCGGCGATGCGCGGCGACTGTACGCAGCCGTGCCGTCTGGCGTACGACCTAGTGGACGAGGCGGGGCAGAGTGTTGTTGCCGTCGAGGGAGACCGCCTGCTTTGTCCGCGTGACTATCTGGGTATCGCGCACCTGCCCGAGCTTGTTGCCGCCGGCGTGGCATCGCTCAAGATCGAGGGACGCATGAAGAATCCCGATTACGTATTCAACGTGGTGAGGGTGTGGCGTCGGGCACTCGATATGCTGTGCGACGGCGCGTGGGACTCCGGTGCCGTGGAAGAGCTTGAACGCGAGCTGGGAAGGTCGTTTAACCGTGGGTTTACCGATGCTTACCTGCGGGGTCGTTCGGGTGCCGAGCTCATGAGCTTTGAGCGCGCGATCAACCAGGGCGTGCGCGTGGGCCACTTGGTGGCGGTGGGTCACGAAGAGGTGACGGTTGAGCTTGATGCCGCCGTGGCGGCGGGCGATACGCTCGAAATCCGATTTTACCCGGGTGCCGACGCGCGTCCCGATGTGCCCAAGCGCTGGCCACAGGTGCCTTGCCCCGTGGATGCCGCTGCGGGAGAGCGCATCGTCGTGCATTGCAAACGTAAGGTGGACGCGGGCTGCGAGGTCTATCTGATTCGCAGCGCCGGCGTGTTGGATCAGACGGCGGCGGTGTTGGAGCGCATGCGGGCCGAGGCGGATGCGATTGCGCCCGTTGCGCGTGCCGTTGAGGTGCTGCCCTTTGAGGACGTTGCGGTGGATAGCGGTGCGTCGCCGGAGTTGGTGGGGTCGGCGGGGCCGGCAAAGCGCGAGGATTTTGCTCGTATGGTCTTTGCCTGGGAGCTGATGGATGTGGGTCCGCGCGATGAGCGAGATCTGTCCGATACAACGGTGGTGCTCGACGAAGTGTGCCGCGCGGGCGACGCCGAGCGGACTCGGGCGCTTATGCAGCGTGCCGGGCGCGTCGTCTGCCGCAATCTGGGACAAGTGGCGATGGCCCGCGAGCTGGGCACAACGTTTGACGTGGCGGCGCCGGTGTTCTGCGCGAATCGGGTCACGCTTACCTGGCTGCGCGGACTCGGGGCGGGGCGGGTGTACTTATCGGCCGAGTTGCTCGGCAATGATGCCGAGCGTGTTGCCGAGCTTGCCGCTTGTCCCGGTGTCTTGGGGCCTGTCGATGCCGACCGTCCCGAGCTCATGGTGTGCGAGCACTGCTTACTGACTGCCGAGGGCGCCTGCGCCACGGATGCAACGGGGCAGGTTCGTTGCCGTGACTGCTCGCGCCGTCAGCAAACACGATATTTGGTCGAGCGCGACGGCATGCGCCTGCCGGTCGCCGTTGATGCGTGCGGCAGGACGAGGATTTTCCTGTCGTAGGTGTTCGGCCGCGCCGTTTTGGTTATCATAAGAGAGTTTATGAACTTCCAGCACCGCCGTATCCGGTGAGGGTGCTATGGCAAAAGGAGGATACCCAATGCTGTCTGTTGACGAGCAAATGCGTATCATCACCTCGGGCGCCGCGAAGATCGTCCCCGAGGCCGACCTTCGCAAGAAGCTTGAGAAGGGCGAGCCCCTCAACATCAAGCTCGGCGTCGATCCCACCAGCCCCGACCTGCACCTGGGCCACGCCGTGCCCCTGCGCAAGATGCGCCAGTTCCAGGACCTGGGCCACAACGTCACCCTCATCATCGGCAACGGTACCGCGCTGATCGGCGACCCCTCGGGCAAGAACTCCACGCGTCCGCAGCTTTCGCAGGAGCAGATCGAGGCCAACGCCGAGACCTACGTGAGCCAGGCCATGAAGATCCTGGATCCCGAGAAGACCACCATCGTGCACAACGGCGACTGGATCCTGTCGATGGATCTGGCCGGCCTGCTGCAGGTGTGCTCTAAGTTCACCGTCGCTCGCATCCTTGAGCGCGACGACTTTACCAAGCGCTACCAGTCCCAGACGCCGATTGCCCTGCACGAGTTCCTGTACCCCGTGATGCAGGCCTTCGACTCCGTGCAGATCAAGGCCGACGTCGAGATGGGCGGCACCGACCAGCTCTTTAACCTGCTCGCCGGCCGTGAGCTCATGGAGAAGATGGGCATGGAACCGCAGATCGCGCTCACCATGCCGCTGCTCGAGGGTACCGACGGCGTGCGCAAGATGTCCAAGTCCTACGGCAACTACATCGGCCTGACCGACGCTCCCAAGGATATGTTCGGCAAGACGATGTCCATCCCCGACGAGATGATCGGCAAGTACTATCGTCGGGCCAGCTCGCTCGCCCCGGCCGAGGTCGACAAGATCGACGCCGCCCTGGCCGACGGTTCCGCCGATCCCTATGAGCTCAAGCGCGCGCTGGGCCGCGACCTGTGCGACACCTATCACGGCGCCGGTGCCGGTGACGAGGCTCAGGCCGAGTTCGACCGCGTGTTCAACAACAACCTGCGGAAAAGCGGCTTCATTTTAGTATGGCGTTTAC
>URVD01000028.1 GCA_900551195.1 uncultured Collinsella sp. | reverse complement strand
TTTGGCCGATACCAGTGAAGAATGTAACGAACCGCGCCAAAAAACGAACGGGACAGCACGCCGCATGGCGCACCATCCCGCATATAACATCCCCGATGCGACAAAGAGGCTGTCACTTTGTCACATTCCAATGCGCGCTACTTTTCGAGCCCGCACGGCATAACGTTAGCGCTGCCGCGGCGAGCCTCAGTCACGGCTGCAAAGAAGCGATAGCCGCCCGAGAAGTTAAAGCACTCAAAGCCATGCTGCGCCAAAATGCGGCAAGCAATGTAGCTGCGAATGCCGCTCTGGCAAATCACGTAGACCGGCTTGGCCCGGTCGAGCTCGCCCAGGCGATTGCGCAGATCATCGACGGGAATGTTTACGAAACCATCGATATGCCCGCGCTCATACTCCCCTTCCGTACGAACATCGAGCAGCTGCACGCTGCCATCGCGTGGCAAGTTGGGCTCATCCTCCCAATGCCACTGCGCCAGTATGCCGCGATTGAGGTTCTCGATCATAAAGCCCGCCATATTGACGGGATCCTTCGCCGATGAATACGGCGGCGCGTATGCTAGGTCCAAATCCTTAAGCCTATCGCCGCGCATGCCTGCCTGGATGGCAGTCGCCAGAACGTCGATACGCTTGTCCACACCATCGATGCCCACGATTTGCGCACCCAGCAGGCGCAATCCCTGCTTCTCGAAGACAACCTTCATGGTCATGGGCGTTGCACCCGGATAATAACCCGCATGCGAACCGGGCGACAGGACCACGCTGTCGCAGTCAATTCCCGCCGCGTGTGCTGCCTTTTCGGATAGTCCCGTGCTTGCCGCCGTCAAGTCGAATACCTTGATAACCGATGAGCCCAACGATCCGAGGTAGCAGCTGTCCATGCCGGCTATGACATCGGCGACGACACGCCCCTGCTTGTTGGCGGGGCCGGCGAGCGAAATGACCGCGTCCTCGCCGGTCACCTGATGCGTGACCTGCACGGCATCGCCCACGGCATACACGTCGGCAGCAGAGGTCTCCATGCGGTCGTTGACCACAATAGCCCCCTTGATGCCCAGTTCGAGCCCCGCCTCTTGCGCCAGATGGCTCTCAGGTGCCACGCCAATGGCAAGCAGCACCATATCGGCTCCGATAGGGTCATCGCCCGCAACATGGGTGACAACGCGGCCATCAACTTCCTCAAAACCTGTCACATCGGCCTTGAGGCGCAGATCGATACCGTGCTCACGCACCTCGGTATGCAAAAGGGTCGCCATGTCGCAATCCAGGTTGTTCATAAGCTGGACGGGACGCTGCAGAAGGGTCACCTTGAGCCCCAGCTCGCACAGATTCTCCGCCGTCTCGACGCCAATGAAGCCGCCGCCGATCACGACGGCACTGCTCGGTCGCCGCTCTCGAACATAGCTGTGAATACGCAGCGTGTCCTCAACGGTGCGTAGGCTAAAGATTTTATCCGAGTCGATGCCCGGCAACGCAGGGCGAATCGGCTTTGCACCCGGCGACAGGATGAGCTTGTCATACGTCTCGACAAATTCCTCGCCCGTCAGCATATTGCGAACCTCGACCGTATGCGAATCGGGATGGATGGCAAACACCTCGTGACTCGTCTTGACCGCAATGCGAAAGCGATCCCAAAAGCCCTTGGGAGACTGCAGCGTCAATGCGCTCTCTTCTTCTATCACGCCGCCAATGTAGTACGGAAGCCCACAGTTGGCATACGATACAAAACCCGTGCGCTCAAAGATGACAATTTGGGCCTGCTCGTCGAGTCTGCGCAAACGTGCGGCCGCCGATGCTCCGCCCGCGACGCCTCCAACGATAACCACCTTCATAGCTAACGCACCACCTTTCCCGTGTAGCCGCTTATGCCGCCGATATTCTTGACACTGCCGTACCCCAAACGCTTAAGAAAACTCACAGCTTGGTTGCTTCGCGCACCGCTCAGGCAATGCACGAAAAGCTGCGTGCCCTTTCGACGTATACCCATGATGCTACCCCGAAGCAGAAAAAAGAGTCGCTGTTTCCAGCGACTCCCCTTCAGTTGTCTGTCCCACGGACTTACTGTTCGCTCTTCGCGAGTGCCTGATCGATCAGTTTGTTGAGCGCCTCGCGCTGCTCAGCGGAGTTGATGCCGCCCATGATCGGCTCTCCCACAATGTTACCGTTCTGGTCGATCACGTAGGTGGTCGGGAACGAGTACAGGTTGGAGGTGAACTTTCCGGCCTCGCTGTCCGACTTAAACCAGATGTTCTTATACGTCACGCCCTTCTTGGAAAGCACGTCCTTGGCATCGGCCACCTCGTCTTTGTTGCCATCGAGCGTAAAGGAATTAACGCCCACGACCTGGCCGCCCTTCTCGGCAAGCTCCTTGTTGAGCTTCTCCAGATCGCCCAGCTCTCCCACGCACGGCTTGCAGGTGGTAAACCAGAAGTTCATGACGGTGACCTTGTTCTTGGAGAACAGCTCGTCGCTGTTTACATCGTTGCCGTCCAAGTCCTTGCCCTTAAAGCTGGGGAACTTCGTCTCCCCGCTCTCGCCGTTAGTCATGCCTGCGGTCGAGGCATCGACGCTCTCCCCCTCGCCGGGCGTGCTGCCACATCCGGGGAACTCCTTCTCCAGCGCCATGAGCTTGTCCTCGATCTCCTTGACCTGCTGCGCGCCGGCCTTAAGCGTCTTAAGCTCGTCAGCCGCAAACTGATCCTTGGCGCCCTCGATGGTATCGAGCAAGAAGTCACCGTAGTTCTTGCCGTCCTCAATCATGGGAGTGTCTTTGTTGGCCGCAAGGAACACCTTTTCCCATAGGGCGTTATCGCTCGCAAAGATCTCGTTTTCCTTTTGCAGCAGCTGCTGGTACAGCTCGGCCGCCTCCTCGGCACTCGACGGCTTTTGCGCTATGAGCTCGGCAATCTGCGCATCGCCGCTCGTAGCACCCTTCGCGTCGCCCTTGGGGGCAGAGCACGCCGCGAGAGTCAGCGCCAGCACGGGCAGCATCAACAAGGCCGCAATTTTTGACAGTTTCATGGTTCCTCCGTTTATATCGAAACTTATATAGGTACCTATTTGTTTTCGCAGGCTTGCGTGGACTGCGCGGGTTTGTCGCCCGTCACACCCAGCCCATAGCGAAAGCTAATAGCATCGACGGGGCACGCGCCCACGCATTTGCCGCAACGAATGCACTCGGCATGGTCGGGCGTACGCGTAACGTCCACGTCCATTTGACACACCTTGGCGCACTTGCCGCACGAGACGCATTTGCACTGGTCAACCTGGATCCCCAGCAAAGACACCTTGTTCATGAGCGCATAAAATGCGCCGAGGGGGCAAATCCATTTGCAGAAGGGGCGATAGAACAGCACGCTCAGCACCGCAACCACAATGAGGATCGCGAGCTTCCAGGAAAAGAGCTTTCCCAGCGCGGAGCGGATTCCCACGTTCATGATGGACAGCGGAATCGCGCCCTCGAGCACACCTTGCGGGCAGATGTACTTGCAAAAGAACGGGTCGCCCATACCCACATCGTTAACCACCAAGACGGGCAGCAGCACCACGGCAAACAGCAGCACGGCATACTTGATGTACGTGAGCGGCTTGAGCTTTTTCGTGGAGAGCTTTTTGCTGGGAATCTTATGCAAAAGCTCTTGTAGCCATCCAAACGGGCACAAAAAGCCGCATACAAAACGTCCCAGCAGCACGCCGATCAGAATGAGCGTTCCGGTGACGTAATACGAGAAGCTAAACTTAGACGAGCCCACCACCGACTGAAACGACCCGATGGGGCACGCACCCGAGGCCGCTGGACACGAGTAGCAGTTGAGGCCCGGCACGCAGACGGCTTTGCCCGCTCCCTGGTAGATGCCGCCCTTGGCAAAGTTAGGCAGGTGAATATTGGTCGCAAGCGTCGCCGCCGCCTGAATCAATCCACGAAATCGCGCTAAAAGATGCGATGCAGTGTTTTTTCTTTTATCCAATTCCGATACACTCCAAGCACAGCCTGATTGCCTTGGCCAGCACGGCATCTGCCTCGCCGCGCATAATTCCAAAGCCAACCATGGCTACCCCAACGATCAGCAAAGCCACCTGCGCCACAGGCTTAATCGCTTTGAACAATCTGACCACTCCTTTCGTTTCGCGACCCATTGGACCATACCGACTATAAAATCCGTGTTAAGCGTGAATGATTATGCAAGGAGAACGTTATGCGCATCTTGGTCATCGAGGACGAGCGGGCGCTGTGCGATGCGATCGCACGCAGCCTGCGCAACTTGGCCTATAGCGTCGACTGCTGCTACGACGGGCAGCAGGCCCTCGATCTGCTCGATGTCGAGACCTTTGATCTTGTCGTGCTCGACCTCAATCTCCCCCATGTCGACGGCATGACCGTGCTCAGGCAACTCAGGACAGCTGATTGTGAGACCAAGGTGCTTGTGCTCTCGGCACGTGGCGAGGTCTCCGACAAGGTAGCGGGGCTCGATGCGGGCGCCAACGACTACCTCACCAAGCCGTTTCATCTTGACGAGCTTGCGGCAAGGATTCGCAGCCTTACCCTCAGACGCTTTACACAAAGCGACGTTGTTCTAACCTGTGGATCGCTGAGCTTTGACACCAAGGCGCGCCTCGCCACAGTGGGCGACGAGATCCTGTCCCTCACGCGCAAGGAGACCGGCATCTTGGAATACCTGATGCTTAACCAGGGGCGGCCGGTGAGCCAGGAGGAGCTCATCGACCACGTATGGGACAGCAGCGTCAACAGCTTTAGCAACGCGACCCGCGTGCACATCTCGTCGCTGCGCAAAAAGCTGCGCGGCGCGTTGGGGCACGACCCCATCCGCAACCGAATCGGCGAAGGCTACGTTATGGAGGATGGCAAATGAAGCGGTTGTCGCTGCAGTGGCGCATCACGTTGATGACGGCACTGCTGATATGTTCGACCTGCGTACTTATGAATTGCCTGGTTGGCTACTCCGGCATGCGCTACATGGACTCGATCGGCAATGAACTATCGGCGCACAGCAAGGTGGAGGCGGCCTCGCCCAGCTCATTTGACCCGACAAACAAAGAGCTCGACGACGCGCTGACCATCGTCGTGAACGACGCCCAAGAATCGTTTGGCGCGACGAGCTGGTATATAACTGCGGCGGTGACGCTGCTCGGCGGCGTGCTGGCCTACTTTGTGAGCGGACATGCGCTGCGGCCGTTGCGCTTCTTTGCGACGCAAGTCGAGAGCGTGCGGCCCGACAACCTCGCCGACACAAAAATCAGCGAGGACGTGCCCTCTGAACTCAGGCGCTGCAGCGCGTCGTTTAACGACATGATTGCCCGCCTTGACGAGGGATTTTCCGCACAAAGACAGTTTACGGGCAATGCGGCGCACGAACTGCGCACGCCGCTTGCGCTCATGCAGGCCCAGGTTGAGCTGTTTTGCGCCGAGCACCCCGACGTCGACGCCGATACAGCGAGCCTGCTCGGGCTGCTGCAGGAGCAGACCGAGCGAATGACGCACATGACAAAGACCCTGCTCGAGATGAGCGAGCTGCGCAGTGTCCCTTGCAACGATGTGATTGACCTAGCGCCGATGATCGAAGAAGTGCTCACGGACCTGGCACCCCTTGCCGAGCAAAAAGACATCACGCTTACAAGTGAGGGCGACGCGCAAACGATCGGCAGCGACACGCTGATCTATCGGTTGCTGTTCAACTTGACCGAAAACGCCATACGCTATAGCGCGCCCAACTCGACCGTGCAAATCAACGCCTGCGCCGAAGGCGACCGCGTGCTGCTACGCGTGCGCGACCAGGGACCGGGCATTCCCGAGCAATACCAGACGAGCATCTTTCAGCCCTTCTTTCGCGTCGACAAATCGCGCAGCAGGGCATATGGCGGCGTGGGGCTGGGGCTTGCACTGGTCTGGGAGATTGCCGCACTCCACGGCGGCTCCATCGAGGTCGAAGAGAGCTCGGAGCGCGGAACGACCATGCTCGTGACTCTTCCCACTCGCGCACTCGGCTCATTAAAATAACGAACGGGATGGCACGCCGCGTGGCGTACCATCCCGCACATAATATCGAGGATGTGACAAAGGGACTGTCCCTTTGTCACATCTGCTAGTTCTCGTCGCCTACCAGCTGAGTTAGCTTACTCCCACTCGACCGTGCCAACGGGCTTCGGCGTGAGGTCGTAGCAAACGCGGCAAATACCGGGGACCTCGGCGGTCACGCGAGCGGTAATGCGCTTGAGCAGCGCCCAGTCGAGCTCAGGCACCTCGGCGGTCATGACATCGACGGTGTTGATGCAGCGGATGATACAGGGCCAATCGTAGGCGCGCTTGCCCTCGCGCACGCCGGTGGCGCGGAAGTCGGGCACGACGGCAAAATACTGCCAGATGGTCAGACCCGCCTTGTCGATCTCCTCGCGCACGATCGCGTCGGCTTCGCGCAGCGCCTCAAGACGGTCGCGGGTGATGGCACCAAGGCAGCGGACGCCCAGGCCGGGACCGGGGAACGGCTGGCGCTCGACCATGTTCTCGGGCAGGCCGAGCTCGCGACCGACCACGCGGACCTCGTCCTTGTACAGCAGTTTGACGGGCTCGCAGAGCTCAAACTGCAGATCCTCGGGCAGACCGCCCACGTTGTGGTGAGCCTTCACGCCGTCTTGGGACTCAAGAATGTCGGGATAGATGGTGCCCTGGGCGAGGAAACTGACCTCGTCGCCAACCTTGCGGGCCTCCTCCTCGAACACGCGGATAAACTCGGCACCGATGATCTTGCGCTTGGCCTCGGGCTCCTCGACGTCCACGAGCTTATCCAGGAAGCGATCAGTAGCGTCGACATAGACCAGGTTCGCATCCATCTGGTTCTTGAAGACGTCGATGACCTGTTCGCTCTCACCCTTGCGCATCAGGCCGTGGTTCACATGCACGCAAATGAGCTGCTTGCCGATGGCCTTGATGAGCAGGGCCGCGACAACCGAACTGTCGACGCCGCCGGAAAGAGCCAGCAGGACCTTCTTGTCGCCGATCTGCTCGCGGATTGCAGCGACCTGCTCATCGATGAACACCTGGGCAAGTTCGGGAGTGGTGATACGCACCATGTCGTCGGGACGCTTGTTGGGATCCATGCAGAGCTCCTTCTCGGTTCGATGGAAATGCGCCGCGCGTATGCAGACGCACCGTCATATGACCTCATTATATGCAGAGCGAGGTTCGTTTCCCATCGCTGCGACGGAGCTTTTTGCAGGGGCGGCAGTTTTTCCTTATGCCAAGGTTAGCTCTACCTCGACAACGACCTTAAGAGCATCGCCAATAGACTCTTCCTTTATACGTTCGGCACAATCGTAGGCGATACCCACAAATTCCAGTCCCGAGCAACAAGAGTACAATTGCTGCTAGTGTTGCCAGCTGTTGGGAGATGGAAGATGGACTGCGATGGCTACCCATGCGTTCCCATGCCGTTGATGTGCACCGCCTTTGTGCCGGGGCAGATTGACGCTGCGGTTGCAGGCATTTCCGACCCCGATTCACGCGCCATCGCCACGGCAGAAGCGCTGTACTTTCGCGGACAGGCCGCACTCGCCGCCAAGACGGCGCACCCCTATCTTGACGTCACCGATCCCGCGCTGCGCTATTCCGCATGCTTTATCTGCGGATACGCCAGTCTGTCGCTCAACCGTATCGCCGATGCCCGTCGTTGCCTTGCGGGCATCCTCGATACGCCGGCCGACGAGGAATCGCCCGCCGTCCACGCCACGCATATCCTGTTCGCCTCGGCCGCGAGCGTCCTGCTGCACTTGCCTTCCCCGTATTCTGCCGAAGAGTTTTATCCACTTGCGGCGCACCTACCCGAAGGCCTGCGACTGTTCGCCAGCTACGTGATGGCGCACGCCTTGTATCTGCGCGGCGAATACGGCCGCAGCCTGGGCATGGCGGAAAACGCCCTAATTATGAAACAGGGAAGCTATCCCATCTCTGAACTGTTCCTGCACCTGGCAGCTTCCATGGCATGCATGAGCCTCAAGGACATCGACGCCGCAAAAGCGCATTTTGGAGCCGCTTGGGACATTGCGCGCCCCGACGGCCTTATCGAGCTCATTGGCGAGCACCACGGCCTTTTGCAGGGGCTCATCGAGGCATGCCTAAAAACGCAATACCCTGACGACTTCGCACGCATCATCGAGATCACGTACCGCTTCAGCTACGGCTGGCGGCGCATCCACAACCCCGATTCGGGCGAGGACGTTGCCGACGATTTAACGACCACAGAGTTCACCATGGCCATGCTCGCCTGCCGCGGATGGACCAACGCTGAAATCGCACGCCATATGGGAGTATCGCCGGGCACCGTCAAAAACCGCCTATCCGGCGTATACGCAAAGCTTGGCATCGGCACACGCGCCGAGCTGGTCGCGCACATGTTGCGTTAGCGACCGGGCTGCCAAGCGCATCGAACGCGTTCCGGAACCCGGCGCTTCGCTCGATCAATTTGGACATTTTGACCCTTGAACGGCACTACCGCCACGAAGCGTCTTCTCGCAAAATTGGATTATTTCCACCGATATTTGCGGGATGGGAGCCCAAGATGCTTGATCGCCGTTCGTTACTTGTTGCCGGAGCGTCCTCACTAGCGAGCATCATGTTGCCTCGCGTGCCGGGAAGCGAAAATGCCTTCCTGCTGCCGTTCGCGCCCACCGCGGCCTATGCCGACGAAAAAGACCCCTTCAGGTGCTCGTTCTCTCGCGCACCATGTTTGGTGTGGTCGTGGTCGACGTCGCCAACAAGAATATGCCCATCAAGGGAGCGCAGGTCACGCTCACGTCGCGCTACGCCGCAGGCGAGCAGCTCGCCGCCACGACCGATGACGAAGGCACCGCCATCTTTGAGATTGCCTCGCTTTCGGAAGGCTACGTAGACGAGGCAAAGCTCCTTGACGCGTACGACTTTAACGGCGGCATCTCCATTAGCATGGCGGGCTATCGCGATGTCGAGATTCCCCTCGCGCGCGTCCAAGGCGGCACCGCCATTACCGCACCCACACGTCCGCTCTCCGATGGCGAGCCGTACTTTCGACAGCTCACGTTTGACGAATGGGACATCCAGTACGCCGACGCCACGTTTATGGCAATGCCAGCGGACGAAGCAGCAAACGACCAACCCGACACGCACGCCTTTACCGTTCAGGCACATCTGCCACAGGGCGGGCAGGCAACATTGCATATCAATAAAGTGATGCCCGCTGCGGGCAGCTCAACCGAAACCGTCACGCAGATTGGTCAGATCAAGGCCAGCGCATCGAGCGCGGATAATCTGGCGACGTTCACACTCGAAGACAAGTTCCTCGATGCAGCGTCGAGCCTTCTGGAAGAAGGATGCAAGCTGCGCTTTGTCCTCGACTACCAGGACAAAACCTACACGCTCTCCTCCCCCATGGCCGTTGTTACCGCGCCGGCGGCAAAGGCGGAATCCGGATCGACCACTATCGTCCCCACCACTATGGACCAAGAGATCACTCCGTTTGATTTCCCCGCATCGTTTCCCGGCATCGGTGGTAATAAGTTCACGTGCTGGATGCCCTCGTTCCCCATTCTGTTCGATTTCTCGTTTGCCGGGTACGTACTGTTTGGCGGAGGATACAAACCAGCCAGCTATATGAACGATTCGGGCAACCCTGATCCGGAATACTGGAAGAAATCGCCGCGTGAGTCGGGCGCCAAGCAGGCAAACCGCTACCTCGACGAGATGGAGGGGAAGTGGAATCAGTACAAAAGTATGAGTGCCGGTTCGGGCACCGATCCAAGAAACACCAAGCTCCTTCGCCACCATTGCACGCCGCTGTTCACGATGGATATCGCCACACAGCTGTACGGCTCGCTCGCCTACGATTGGGTGGGCAAAACCTGGGGTAACAACAACGACCCTGCATACGGCAATATTAAGGCCCTCTTCCAGGTAAGAACTGACCTCAATTGGACCGAGCAGTTTACCCTAGGACCGGTGCCATTTTTCCTAAACGTCAACCCTTGGGTGCTGGCGAAGCTGGCGCTCGCTGTGGGTGCCCACACGCACGGCAGCGGCGCGGCGTTTTTCAAGAACATTTCGCTCGACTATTCCAACACGTCGGGCTCGTTCACCATCCAGATCGGACTTGCCGTCACCTTTGGAGCCGGCGTTGCAGGCGTCGCTTCGTCTGCCGTGCGCGGTGCCGCATCCCTCACGCTGTTCATTGGGTACGAGAAGGCAGATGGGCACCAGCTTCCGCGGCTGCGCGTGGGTGCAGACGTCGATGTCGATGTGATACTCCAGTTCGTAATGTTCAAGTGGACCACCAAGGCTTGGTCGGGGTCGTGGCCCACACTCATCGATTCGTGGAATATGTCGGTGAACAATGACGACCGGTATGTGCCCCAACGCTCTGAGCTGGCATTGGGTGGAGATACGCCTTACACGCTGGATGCCTGCTTCGGCACGCCCGGCAACACCGAGGCAGGTGGTGTGCCGCAGTTTATCGCGTCGGCCACCATCGTCACCAATTCCGAGCTGCTCGCACGCGCCGAGGTTGCAGCCGCCGCGATAAACGTCGCGCCTGTCGTGCGCGATTGGGATCAAGCGGTCACGCGCATTGAGCTCGAGGCGGATGCAGAAAGCGACGACACGGGACAGGTCGAACATTTCGTCCATGCGCTGATGGAGAACGACGAAAATGCCGCACCGATGTATGAGTACACCTACATCGGTCAGTCAACGAACGCCGTTGCGGACCCGAACGCCAATTCTGCCAGCGTGTCGGAGGACGAGCGTGGCGGCATAAAACCCTCGAGCGACAACGTGCTGTTTTCCGGCGTGCTCAGCGAAGCCCACATGAAGCTAACGATGATTGCCGGCGTAGAATGCCTGTTCCGTATCGCCTCGGTGCGCTACGGCGACAATGGCCGCTCGCGCCTGGTGGTGCACACAAAGGCAAACGGCACGTGGTCCGCTCCCACGCCCGTGGACTTTCCCCTTGGGTTTGGCGAGGGCGACGTGGAGCGCGACGGCATATTCGATTACGACTTCGACGTGGTGGAATATACGGACGGAAGAGGAAACCAGGACGCCTACGTGCTGCTGGTCTCGGGCGAGCGCCCCGCCGGCGACAACACCCTTTTCGATACGGCAAGCACAGCCGGCATACTGTCCGTTGTGCGCCTGCGCATAAGCAACGACGGAGTTCGCGTGATATCGCACACGTCGTGGCGCAGCATCTCGCGCGGCCGCCTTCAGGAGGATGGCTACCATTGCCTGCAGTGCCCGCGCATCACGGTAGGCAAGACGCTGGTCGACGGACGCCTGTCGGGCGCCTACCTCCACCGCCGCGGAACCACCGCAGAGAAGGCGCTCGGCAGCGAGGCCGAGGTTGCGCTGGAATGCTTTACCCTGTGGTCGGATGATTTGGGCGACAGCCTGACGTTCCGCCAAGTTCTTCGCTTTCCGCAAGCACCGTCGAGTATCGAGCTGAGCGAGCCCGAGAATATCAACGGCAAAATGGTGGTGCCCGTTGCGTACGAGACCGCAGACGGTTGCGGCTGCGCATCGTACGCCGTGATCGGCCAGTCCATTGCGGGCTGGGGCGTTATGCCACCAGACGCCACGGTGCCCCATGCGGTGCCGTGGCCACAACATTCGGGCTTTTTGGCCACCGTCAACGAGCAGCTGCAGCATATTACTTGGACGCGAGGCGCATCGGCATTTGCAACGCAGCCCGTGGGTGCCGCAGGCTGTGGCCCGGCATCGTTTAGCGTAAGCAACAACGGCAGGTGCGCGCTCTATGTAGAGAACACCGATGGCAAGGTGGGGCAAACCTACGACGAAGAAGGCAACCCGGTAGCAGTAATGGGCAAGCACTTCCGCATCTTCGTCAGCACCTTGGCAGGCGATCTGTTCACGGAGCCGTTCGTGATGTGCGAGCTGGACCATCCCGTCGATCAGATAACGACATTTTTGACGTCGGGAGGCATGCTCTCCGCGCTCGCCACGCACATTGTGAGCGCGGAGAAGAGCGAGGCAGAGCTGCACGGCATCGAAGTGCCTCTGGTGGCGTGTGCCACTCCGACGGGCGCGGTCGCCACCTCGGGCGCGGTGGTGCCCGGAGCAGCAGGCGAATCCTTCATGGTCACGGTGCGAAACGACGGCAACACTTTGCTGACTGCCGGCACAATCGATCTGTACCGAGAGGGCTCCAGCCAGCCGTTCTCCAGCGCATCCATCGGATTCGGAGCGAACGCACGCATGGCTTCGATCTACGATCCAGAGCTTGCCGAAGACGCTTCGGCCAACGACATGGCACACGTAAAGTACGCGCTCGAGACGCTGGGCGCACGTTTTGCAACGCACCCGCTGGTAGCCGACAACGGCAACGCCGTGCTGGCACCGGGTTGCACGGCACAGTTCCGCATGAGCTTCGCCATCCCCGAGAGTTGGAGCGACGAAGTGGGCAAACGCGTCACGCTGTATGCGAAGGCGCGTAATCTGGTGGCGCTCGATCCCGTAACGTTCGAGGAAATTCGACCGGGCGCAAACTCGACGCTGGGCGCCGTACTGCACGAGCTTCATGTGCCCGACGCGGCATGCGAACGCTCAGAAGTGCAGGTCGGCGTATGCGACAGCGCGGATACGACAGGACTTCACGACGCCCCGATGACAGCAGACGGCGATGGTGGCTCGAGTGGCGGCGGTACCGATGAGGACGGCGACTCCGGCGGAAGCAGCTCCGGCAGCCCCGGTGCGATCAAAGTTACTTCCGGAGGTCCTGGTGAACAGACCGTAACCATTGACGGAGGAGATGTGCCGCTGGCAGGACTTCCAGATCTGTCTGCATCCCCGGTAGAGATCGATGACGGTGAAATTCCGTTAGCAGCTCTTCCAAAGACCGGACAGACAACTATGAAGCTTACACTGACCCTTATGTTCTCCGGTATCTTTCTTGCACTGGCAGCTATGAGCAAGAAGCATAAAGAAGAGGAATCCTAAGTCACAAGGATCATGAGAGTTTCAGACAACAAAATAAGTCTTAAGTGAC